>JACNHM010000399.1 GCA_014383605.1 Chloroflexota bacterium | reverse complement strand
AGCGTTGTGATTCATGATGGACAGAGTAATGCCATCTCAAAGTCTCGTTGTAATACTAGCTGGGATGCTTCTGTTCGTTTTGCTGCTCGCGAGAGCAGTTGAATTAATCGCGTCTGTGGTTCAAGTCCCGAAATCCGTCTCCGATGTGCTGACGCCTCTCGTCAGGCCATTGAGCTGGGCTTTAATATCTCTATTACTTTATGGGTTCTTCGTGCACCCAATAGTCCGACTGATGCTGTACCGCTGGCGTAAGAGAAGAGGCTAGGTCAACGAGGACATCTCCCTCCTCGACGCCCCACCTCCCGAAGTCCAACTCAGCCAGCCATTCCTCGTTCGCGCGTTCAGCCACGTGTCATCCTTTCCCCTCTCAAATAAGCCACAGCCTCCTCATCTGTCAGCCACAGCAAGCGACCGTCGGTCGGCCTGACGATTTGCGACGGCAGGCTGTCCGGCCGGTACGACCCGGTCAGCACCTGCCGCCATCAGTCGTCTTCGTGTCCGGTGCAGCCTCGACGCCAGACGCGGCCCCCGCGGGCCAGAAAATGGTCTGCCTCGGTCGGCCCCCAACTGCCCGGCTCGTAGGTGGTCAGGGATGGCGCCTCCGATGCTGTCACCCACCCTCGCATGATCGGATCCATCAACCGCCAGGCCCACTCAATCTCGTCGCTGCGGGCAAAGAGCGAAGCATCGCCTTGCAGCGTGTCCAGCAACAGCCGCTCGTAGGCGTCGGGCAGTCTCTCTATGCCAAAGAAGGGGCGGTAGTGGAAGGCCATGTCCACCAGGCGCATGTCCTGAGCTGTCTCCGGCACTTTGGCCTGAAACTTGAAGTGGATGCCCTCGTCGGGCTGGATGCCCAGGGAGAGGATGTTGGGCGTGAACTCCTGACCCGCCGGCAGATCGAACATCACGTGCGGCGGGCGCTCGAATTCGATGACAATGTCGGTGACTTTTTCGGCCAGCGACTTGCCAGAGCGCAGGTAGAAGGGCACACCCTGCCAGCGCCAGTTGTCCACGAATAATCTGAGCGCGGCGTAGGTAGACGTCTGCGAATCAGCCGCTACGCCAGGCATCTGACGATAGCCTTGGTACTGAGCGCGAACCGTGTCGCTCAAGGCAATGGGCCGTGTGGCGCTCAGCACTTTGACCTTCTCGTCACGCAGCGCCTTATCGCTAAAGGCTGCTGGCGGCTCCATGGCTATTAGGGTTAGTAATTGCAGCATGTGGTTCTGGAACATGTCGCGCAGCACGCCGGCCTGATCGTAGTAGCCAGCACGATGGCCCACGTCCACGCTTTCGGCCACGGTGATCTGCACGTTGTCCTCGTAGTTGCGATTCCACACCGGCTCGAAGATGGTGTTGGCAAAGCGAAAGGTCAGGATGTTCTGCACCGTGTCCTTGCCCAGATAGTGGTCAATGCGGTAGACCTGGCTTTCGTCAAACACAGCGTGCACCTGCTGGTTGAGCTGGCGCGCGCTCTGCAAATCGTGCCCGAAGGGCTTCTCGACGATGATGCGCGTCCAGCCCGAGTCGCTGCGGTTGAGTCCAGCCCGGCCCAACTGCTCGACGATCACTGGATAAAGCAGCGGCGGGGTAGCCAGGTAAAAGAGTGCGTTCCCCTCAACGTCCAAATGTGCCAATTTCTCCGCCAGGCGGCGATAGGTCTCCGGGTCATCGTAGCTGCCCGCCAGGTAAGAGTGGCGCTCCGCGAAACGGTCCCAAAGCTCGCAGATGCCCGGTGTGAGCTTAATCCGGGCGTATTCGTCCACGCCCCCGTAGAGGCGGTCGCGGAAGGCCTGGTCGGAGAGGGGGGTACGGGCCACGCCAATGATCCGGGTTGCCCGGGCCAGAAGTCCCCCGCAGGCCAGGGTGTGCAGGGCCGGCACCAACTTGCGCCGGGTCAGGTCGCCCGAAGCGCCGAAGATGACGATGGCGGCAGGCTCCGTATTTGGATTCATGATTTGCTCCTTGAACGTGTTGCGTGTCTATGGCACGGGAGGGTTATCGAGCAAGGTTGGATTCCTCAACCACGCGTAGTGCCTCTCTTAATCATCTGACTGGTGTAGCCCCATTCGTTATCATACCAACTCATAACCTTAACCAGGTCCCCGTCTACCACTCGGGTCATACCCAGGTCAATAATGGCGGCACGAGGATCCTTGATGATGTCCGAGGAAACGATCGGATCATCTGTCGCTCCCAGGATACCCTTGTATCTTTCAGTTTCTGCCTCTTCCCTGAATATCCTGTTCACTTCCTCTACAGTGGTCTTTCTCGCTGTAAGAAAAACGATGTCAGAGAGTGAGCCTATCGGAACTGGGCCGCGCACCGCAACCCCATCAAACTTGCCTTCGTATTTCGGTCTCTACCTTCTTGTCATACCTGCCATAAACTGTATCGTACTTTAGCAGGTAGACGAGGTTATCCACTGGAACCAGGTCATTAACTGCGACCAGTTCCAATGCTGGGGTTTCGAGTATGATCTTGAAAGCCGCCCTTCCAATTCTTCCCAGTCCGTTAATCGCTACCTTTGCCATGATTGACCTCCTCCTTGTTTATGAATGATTTTCACCTTATGCCAGCGTACAGCGTGGCCACATTCCGCCCCAACCGGGGGCGCCTCTCAGGCAGCCTGTTGCTTGAGTTCTGACGTGTCTTCGCTCACTTGATTTGCTCCTCAGTCCTGTTTTCGCTCCGCCACCATTTGCCGGACTACGGCCGTGAGCATGGTCGGATCGTCCACGATCCAGCGTTCGTCCAGCAGTTGCAGAGCGTGGATTCCCCGGCGGGTAAGAGGCGTGGTTGCAGCGATGCACCACATCTTGGCCGACACCGCCGCCTTCACCCCGGAGGGCGAATCCTCGATGACCAAAGATTCGGACGGACGAATGTCCAGTTGTCGCGCCACCAGCCGATAGATCTCTGGGTCAGGCTTGCCGTGCTCCACGTCGTCCCGCGTGGCGACGAAGTCGAACGCCTCAGTCAGGCCCAGCACCTCCAGCACGTGCCGCGCCTGCTGACAGCGGGACATAGTGGCCAGGGCCGTTTTGCAGCCGCTCTGCCGGGCCTGGCGCAACAGGGCAACGTTGTGCGGCCACTGGTTTGCGCGCAAGATATCCGGGTCGGCCATCATCCTCTCATAGTGACGCAGTCGCACTTGTACGAAAGCCTGCCAGGGCGTACCCACCCCGAACTCAGCCATCCGGGAGCGGGCCTTCTCTTCCAGATCGAACCGCTCCACCAGCGCTTGGGCCACCTCCCAACGCGGGAGGCCCACCACGTCTTCGAAGGCTTCCGCCACTTCTGCCTCGCTAAGAGCGTGGGGACACAGTTCAATGGCGGCGCGGGCGTAGGAGAGGGCCTTGAGCCGCTCCGTTTGCACCAACGTACCGTCCAGGTCGAAGATCATGGCCCGAATCACAGGACAACCTCCCCCAGTTTTTTCAGGCTGCCGACCACGTCATTCCCCAGATGGAAGCTGAGCACGCGCCGCCCGGCGTCCAGCAGCGCCCGCCGGTCGCCCAGGGCCTGGGCTGCTTTGAGCACGCCGAAGGTCATCGTCGAGTCTGGCGATCCGGCTTCGTCGGGGATGGGCGCGTCTTGTGGATCATCGGCGGTGAACTGGACGAAGAGGCCGCTTCCGGCGTCGCCCTTGTGCAGTTGGCCGGTGGAGTGGAGGAAGCGCGGCCCGTAGCCCACCGTGGTCGCCAGTCGGTAGCGGTCGCGAAGACGGATGCGCAGCGCGGCCAGCGCCGTGTCGGTCTCGGCCGTCGGCTGAAGGTAGGCTTGCAAAGCGATGTAGTCCCCCGGCTGGGCCTGCGCCAGAAACTCCTTCAACGCCTGTGCCGTGAGCGGAGCCGACTCGCCAGGGGGAAGCACGCCCTTATCCGTGTACTCGGCCACCATCTTGCGGGCCAAAACCTTGGCCGCCTCGACGTTGGGCTGATCGAAGGGATTGATGTCCAGACGGTGACCGGCCACAGCGGTGGCCATCTCCCACAGGAAGAACTGCCCGCCCAGGTCGTAGGGATCGTGGAGGTTCAGGCGCACTACCGGATGCCCGGCCGCTTCCAGAGCAGCCAGTGCTGCGTCGTGGGTGCCGTCGCCATCCAGTCGCAGGTGAACGAAGAGACGGTCATTGCCATAGACCCCAGGTGGACCCAGTGGCTCTCCAACCACCGGGAGAATCCCCTGGCCCTCCTTGCCCGTACTCTCGGCGATGAGCTGTTCCACCCAGTCGCCGAAACTGGCGATGGCCGGCGAGACGGCAAAGGTCACTTTGTCCCGCCCGGCTTTGGCCAGCTCCCCCAGGATGGCCCCCAGCCACGCGCCCGAATTGTCCTCCATCGTGACGCACGGCTCGCTGCCGCAGGTCGCCGCCAGCGCGCGGCCCAGCAGCAGACCCACATCCACACCGACCAGCACCGCTGGCACCAGCCCGAAGTAGGACAAAGCCGCATAGCGCCCGCCGATGTTCGGGTCGTTGAGGAAGGTGGCCCGGAAGCCGTAGCGCTCGGCCAGATCAGCCAGCTTGCTGCCGGGATCGGTGATGGCGATGAAGTGTTCTCCAGCTTGGTCAGTGCCCAGCGCGTCGGCCACCCGGTTGTAGAAGAACTTGAAGAAGGAGAGGGTCTCCACCGTGCCGCCCGACTTGGTGGCGACGATGAAGAGGGTGCGGGAAAGATCAAGCCGCTCGGCGTGGGCCAGCACAGCGCCGGGATCGGTGCTGTCGAGCACGGCCAGGTCCAAATAGCCGTCTTTCAGGCCGCGTCCTGAGCCTGTCGAAGGGCCGAAGGTTTTGCGGAAGACTTCGGGGGCCAGGCTGGAGCCGCCCATCCCCAACAACAGGGCATGGGTGCAGCCCGCAGCGCGCACGGCCTCGACCAGCCCCTCCAGGCGGGGGAGGCTCTTGAGCACGACCTCGGCGGTGTGCAGCCATCCCAAGCGGTTGGTGATCTCCGTAGGCTCCGCCTTCCAGACGGTGTGGTCGTGGGCCCAGATGCGGGTCATGATTCGGTCCTCCTTCATCTCGGCCAGGGCATCGTCCACCGCGGCCTGATATGAGCCCAGGCTGGCCGTTTGGTGCTCCCAGCCGGCTAGCAGTTGCTCCCGTTTCTCGGCGATGCTGTCCATCAGCGCTTCGAAGGATTTGGCGAACTTGGCCACACCCTCGTCTTGCAACTGCTGGGTGACGGCGTCCAGGTGCACGCCCACTTCAGCCAGGCGGGACAGTTGGGCGCGGGCCTCGTCCAGGCCGGCTTCCAGCGTGAGCGCAACCGTGCCGTGGTCACGGAAGGCGTTGAGGGTGGCAGGCGGCACGGTGTTGACCGTGTCCGGCCCGATTAGGCCGTCCACGTAGAGAGTGTCCGGGTAGAGGGGGTTCTTGGTGCTGGTGCTGGCCCACAGGGGGCGCTGCACTAGCGCGCCTTTGGCCGCCAGCCTCTCCCAGCGGGAGCCGCCGAAGATCTGGCGGAAGCGGGCGTAGGCGGCTTTGGCGTTGGCGATGGCGATTTTGCCTTGTAGAGATTGGATATTGGATATTGGGGATTGGAGATTGGCTGACTTGGAATGGATGAGTTCGTCCAGTTGGCGGTCTACCGCTGCGTCTACGCGGCTGATGAAAAAGGAAGCCACTGAAGCTACCTTGCTCACGTCGCCGCCATTGGCCGCCAGTTTCTCCAGTCCCGCGATGTAGGCCACAGCCACGGCCTCGTAGTGGGCCAGGGAGAAGATCAGCGTAACGTTGACGTTGATGCCGTCGCCGATGAGAGTCTCGATAGCCGGGATGCCGTCGGGGGTGGCCGGCACCTTGATCATCACGTTGGGCCGATCCAGCGCGGCGAAGAGTCGCCGTGCCTCGGCTATGGTTCCCTCTGTGTCGTAAGCCAGGTTGGGGCTGACCTCCAGGCTGACGTAGCCGTCGGCGCCATAGGTGGCGTCGTAGACCGGGCGCAGCAGGTGGGCGGCTCGCTGGATATCGTCCAAGGCCAGTGCCTCGTAAATTTCCTCCACCGTCTTGCCCTCCTCCACCAGGCGGTGCAGGGCGTCGTCGTAGTCGGTGCTGCCGGCGATGGCTTTTTCAAAAATTGATGGGTTGGAAGTGACACCGCGCAAGCCGTCGTCAATCAAGGCCTGCAAGTCACCAGAGGTGAGGAAAGAGCGGCGGATGTAGTCGAACCAAATCGCTTGGCCCAGGTTGGCCAGTTGGTGTAGTTTTGTCATGTCAATTCTCCTGATGATTCTCAAGGGCCGCAATCTGCTCCGCCGTCATTCCCTCCACAATCGGGCGGTCGCTCTGTTCCAGGAGACGCTCCTTGCCAGCCCAATCTATCAGGTGGCCCGATTTCGTGGCTTTGGTTTCCAGGTAGAACTGATTGTGGGGATTGGGCGGGATGATGAGCGGAACCCGCTCAGTGACCACGATGCCATGCCTGGTCAGCTCAGCGATTTTACGCGGGTTGTTCGTCATCAGGCGAATGGATTTGACCTTCAGAGAATCTAGCATGTGCGCGGCCACGCTGTACTCACGTTCGTCGTCACGAAAGCCCAGCGCGACGTTCGCCTCGACGGTATCGTAGCCGTGATCCTGTAGTCCATAGGCGCGGATCTTATTTATAAAGCCGATACCGCGCCCTTCTTGCCGCATGTAGAGCACAATTCCCTTATCCGCCTCCCCGGCCTTCTTCAAGGCGGCTTCTAACTGGTCTCGGCAATCGCAGCGCAGCGAGCCGATGGCATCGCAGCAATGAAGAATAGTCGATTTTTCGCACAAAATCTCCGCTAAAGGATGAGGTT
>JACNHM010000450.1:3987-6802 GCA_014383605.1 Chloroflexota bacterium | reverse complement strand
GATGGCAGGACAGTAACGGGAAGCTTTTCTGATCTGACCAAGAGCCCATCCGAGAAGTTGCAAAGGCAACTCCTAACCGGCCTGGAGGGCTGGAGAACGTGGATGGCAGGACAGTAGCGGGGGCGGCGCGATTTATCGCCGCCCCTTTTTGACAGAAGGCGGGCCTGAAGAGAGACGCCGAGCGAGTTTCCGGATGCTCTCGAATGAATGGAGCGGGAGGTAAACGATGGGGACACTCAGGGACATCCTCGACGAGGCAGGTTACGACACTGACGACACCGTGATGCTATCGCCCATGATCAGCATTGATCGAAAAGAGATGGCCTTGCGCAAGGAGCTTGTCCAATGCCTCGCATAGTGCCGATTCATTGGCGGAGGCTGGTGTGCGTCTTTGAGAAGGATGGCTTCACCATAGTTCGTCAGGAAGGCGATCACATATGACGAACGACAAACCCATCGGCGCGGTGATGGTCGTGGGCGGCGGGGTCGGCGGGATTCAGGCTTCGTTAGACCTGGCCGAGGCGGGCTTCAAGGTCTACCTGGCCGAGACCCGTTCAGCCATCGGCGGCCACATGGCTCAACTGGACAAGACCTTCCCCACCAACGACTGCGCCATGTGCATCGTCTCCCCCAAGCTGGTGGAGGCGGGACGACACTTCAACATAAACATCCTCACCGACACGGACGTGCTGGGCGTG
Organism: Chloroflexota bacterium; assembly: GCA_014383605.1. The sequence continues at coordinate 6,104 of JACNHM010000450.1, read as the reverse complement.
GCGGGAGAGGCCGGCAACTTCACGGTTACCATGCGGCGTAAGGCCCGCTACATTGACGTGGACAAGTGCACCGGCTGCGGCGAGTGCGAGCAGGTCTGCCCGGTTGTCCTTCCGGCCCGCTTCAACGTCTACGAGGAAGGGCTGGCCCAGCGCCGCGCTGCTTATCGCCTCTACCCGCAGGCGGTGCCCAACGCCTTCGTCATTGACAAGCTGGGCATTTCGCCCTGCCGCGACGCCTGCCCCACCGGCCAGCGCGCCCAGGGCTACATTGCCCTGATCGGCGAGGGGCGCTACGACGATGCCATGCGGGTGATCAAAGAGGACAATCCCTTCCCCGGCATCTGCGGACGCATCTGCAACCACCGCTGCGAAGATGCCTGCAACCGCGCCCTGGTGGACGAGCCGGTGGACATCCGCGCCCTCAAGCGCTTCGTCACCGACAAGGTGTACGCGCAGCCCCGCGTGGTGCCGGAGCCTTGCGAGATCAAGTACGACCGGCAGGTGGCCATCATTGGCGCGGGGCCGTGTGGCCTGACGGCAGCGCAGGACCTGGTCAGGCTGGGCTATGCGGTGACGGTCTTCGAGGCGCTGCCGGTGGCCGGCGGCATGCTGCGGGTGGGCGTGCCCGAGTACCGCCTGCCCACGGAGGTCATCGAGCGGGAGATCGCCGACATCGTGGACCTGGGCGTGGACCTGCGGCTGCACCATCCCGTGGAGAACCTGAACGATCTCTTCGAGCAGGGCTACGACGCCGTGCTCATCGCCGTGGGTGCCCACGAGGGCATCCGCCTGCCCATCCCCGGCGCCGATCTGGATGGCGTGATCATCAACACCTGCTTCCTGCGCGACGTGCGCCTGGGCAATCCGCCGGAACTGGGCGAGAGGGTGGTCGTGGTTGGCGCGGGTGACGTGGCCATGGACGTGGCCCGCACTGCCGTGCGCCTGGGCAGCCGCCAGGTGCACATTCACTACCGCCGCTCGCGGGCCGAGGCCACCGCCGGTGAAGAGGAAATCCGCCACGCCGGCGAGGAAGGCGTCGCCTTCAACTTCCTCTCCAACCCGGTGGAGGTGGTCAGCGACGGCAACGGCCGCGTGGCCGGTGTGCGCTGCGTGCGCATGGAGCTGGGCGAGCCTGGCGCGGACGGGCGGCCGCGGCCGGTGCCCATCCCCGGCTCGGAGTACCTGGTGCCCTGCGACAACGTCATCTTCTCCGTCGGCCAGCGGGCTGGCTTGGCCTTCATTCCGGCCGACGCCGGCGTGGAAAGGACCCGCGACGACCGCATCGTCGTGGATGAGGAGACGCTGGCTACGACGCGGCCGGGCGTGTTCGCCGGCGGCGACGCCGTGCGCGGCACGGCCTTCGTCATCGATTCCGTGGCCTCTGGCCACCAAGCCGCCCAGTCCATCCACCGCTACCTGCAGGGCGAGCCGCTGCAGCCTCCCGTCAAACCTGAGTTGCCCGTCGTCCACCTGACGTCTGAGGAGGTTGATGATCTTTTACACCGGGGCGAGGTTCACTTGACGCCGCGGCAGGGCGTGCCCGAGGCGGAGGTGGATGAGCGGTTGCGCGGCTTCGAGGAGGTGAGCCGGGGCTACACGGACGAACTGGCGCAGGCGGAGGCGGCGCGTTGCCTGGCCTGCGGTCTCTGCTCCGAGTGCTTGAGCTGCTGGTACACCTGCGGCGTCGATGCCATTGACCACGACATGGTGGAGCGCACGGAGACGCTGGACGTGGGAGCCATCATCCTGGCTCCGGGCTACGAGGCCTACGACGCCCGCATCTCGGAGGAGTTGGGCTACGGCCGTTATCCCAACGTGGTCACCGCGCTGCAATTCGAGCGGCTGCTGTCGGCTTCCGGCCCCACCTTCGGTCACGTCAAGCGCCCCTCCGATCACGAGCATCCCCACAAGATCGCCTTCCTGCAGTGCATCGGCTCCCGCGATCAGGCGCACGACTACTGCTCGTCCATCTGCTGCATGTACGCCACCAAAGAGGCCATCATGGCCTGCGAGCACGAGCCCGGCACGCAGATCAAGATCTTCATGATGGACATGCGGGCTTTCAGCAAGGGCTACCTGGAGTACTACCGCCGGGCGCAGCAGCAGTATGGCATTGA
>JACNHM010000450.1:0-3743 GCA_014383605.1 Chloroflexota bacterium | reverse complement strand
CGTGCTCTCCGTGGGCATGGAGATTCCTGAGAGCGTGCGACAACTGGGCCGCAACCTGGGCATTGAGCTGGACGAGTACGGCTTCTGCCGCGTGGCGCCCTTCGATCCGCTACGCACCAGCCGGCCCGGCATCTACGCCTGCGGGCCCTTCGTCGAGCCGAAGGACATCCCGGAGACGGTGGTGGAGGCCAGCGGCGCGGCCACCTGCGCGGAAATGCTGCTGGCTCCCGCCCGTGGCACGCTGGTGCGGGAGCCGGCGTACCCGCCGGAGCGGGACGTGAGCGTCGAAGAACCACGCATCGGCGTTTTCGTCTGCCACTGCGGCTCCAACATCGCCGGCTTCCTGGACGTGGAGGACGTGGAGGGATACGCCAGGTCGCTGCCGCACGTGGTGCACGCCGAGCGCAACCTCTACACCTGTTCGCAGGATTCCATTGCTCACATCACCGAGCAGATCGAGGAGCGCGGGCTCAACCGGGTGGTGGTGGCGGCCTGCACGCCGCTGACCCACGAGCCGCTGTTCCGCGAAAGTCTGCGCATGGCCGGCCTCAACCCCTACCTCTTCGAGATGGCCAACATCCGCAATCAGTGCTCCTGGGTGCATTCCCAGGATCGGGAGGGAGCCACGGACAAGGCCGAAGACCTGGTGCGCATGGCCGTGGCGCGGGCCGCCCGCTTGCAGCCGCTGCACAAGGTGTCCATACCGGTGCAGAAGACGGCGCTGGTGCTGGGCGGCGGCGTGGCCGGGATGACCGCGGCGCTCTCGCTGGCCGGGCAGGGCTTCCCGGTGCATCTGGTGGAGCGGGAGGGTGAATTAGGCGGCAACCTGCGGCACATTCACGTGGGTGTTGGGTATCAGGGATCAGGTATTGACGATCCGCAGGCTTTTCTGCGGGAGTTAGTCGGGCGCGTGGAGGGGGAGCCGCTGATCAGCCTGCATCTGAACACAGAGGTGGCAGAGCACAGCGGCTACCGCGGCAACTTCACCAGCCGCTTGCGGAGCGCCAACGGTTCGGGCTTCGTGGAGGAGTTCCAGGTGCGCCACGGCGTCACCGTCGTCGCCACCGGCGGGCAGGAGTATCGGGGAGAGGAGTATCTGTACGGCGAAGACCCGCGGGTGGTGACGGGGCAGGAGTTTGAGGCGCTGCTGGTACATTGGGAAACTGGGAAACTGGTAGATTGGGAAACTGGTAGATTGGTAAATCGGGAAACTGGTAAACTGGTAGAGCGGGACGGTGGTGACGACTCCACGGATTTACCAATTTACCAATCTACTAATGTACCAATGTACCAGCCCACCAGCCCACCGGATGACATTGTGATGATCCTGTGCGTCGGCCCGGCCGAGAAGTATTGCGGCCGCATCTGCTGCACCACGGCGCTGAAGAATGCGCTCAAGCTCAAGGAGCTGAACCCCGAGGCGCGTGTCACCGTGCTGTACCGGGACATCCGCACCTATGGCTTCAAGGAGCGGCTGTACACCGAGGCGCGGGAGAAGGGCGTGTTCTTCACCCGCTACGACGACGAGCACCGGCCGCAGGTGGAGGCGGTGGACGGCAGGCTGCAAGTCAAGGCCTGGGAGTCGACGTTCGACCGGTGGATGACGCTGAGCCCCGATCTGCTGGTGCTCAGCAACCCCATGGTGCCGGCGGAGGGAGCCAAGGAGTTGGCCACAACGCTCAAGGTGTCCCGCGACCTCGACGGCTTCTTCCTGGAGGCGCACGTCAAGCTGCGCCCGGTGGATTTCGCCACCGAGGGTGTCTACCTGGCAGGGGTGGCGCACTATCCCAAGTTCATCGGCGAGGCGGTGGTGCAGGCGCTGGCGGCGGCGGCCCGGGCGGCGACCATTCTCAGCCGCGATGTGCTCAGCGTGGGCGGTGTGGTGGCCGAGGTGGATGCGGCCAAGTGCACCGCCTGCCTGACCTGCGTGCGGGTCTGCCCCTATGGCGTGCCGCGCATCAACGGCGAGCTGGTGGGCGTGGGCGGCATCGCCGGCGCGGCGGAGATCGAGGTGGCGGAGTGCCAGGGCTGCGGCATCTGCATCGCCGAGTGCCCGGCGCGGGCCATCCAGCTCATGCACTACACCGACGAGCAGATGGAAGTGAAGATCGGCGCGCTGCTGGAGCTGCCGGAGCTTGTGCCGGCGTGGGAGCGGTAGGTTGGGAAACTGGTAGATTGGTACATTGGGAAATTGGTAGATTGGGAGATTGGTACATTTGTACCGATCTGCTGATCTGGCCGTGTTCAGCCGTGTCTCAATCCGATTGAGGAAGGGTACATGACTACAGACTTCGAACCCGACATCCTGGCCTTCTGTTGCCAGCATTGTGCTTACGCGGCGGCCGATCTGGCTGGCTCGCTGCGCTTGCAGTACCCGCCCAACATCAAAGTGCTGATATTGCCTTGCAGCGGTCGGGTGGAGGTCGTGCAGATCCTGCATGCCTTGGAGCGGGGCGCCGACGGTGTCCTGGTCGCCGGTTGACTGGAGGGCGACTGCCATTACCTGGAGGGTAATGTCAAAGCCAGGCAGCGGGTCGAGTACGCGCGGGGGTTGCTGGACGAGATCGGCCTGGATGGCCGACGCGTGCAGATGGTCAACATGTCTTCGGCCATGGGCGCGCACTTCGCCATGGCCGCCACGGAGATGACGGAGCAGATTCGGGAGCTGGGCCCGAATCCCATGAAAGCAAAGAAGGAGGTGTCTCGATGAAAGCCACAAGTATGGGTGCACTGTTGGTTGTCTTTTCGCTGTTGCTGACCTGTTGTACGCCGCCGGTGACCCCGCAGTTGCCCAACCCGGCATCGGTCTTCTGCGAGGAGCAGGGCGGTCGGCTGGAGATTCGCACTGCCGAGGATGGCGGTCAGGCGGGGTACTGCATCTTCGCCGACGGCAGCGAGTGCGAGGAGTGGGCCTTCTTCCGCGGGGAATGCGCCCCCGGCGGGCCTGAGCCGGGCATGCCCAATCCTGCTGCGGTCTACTGCGAGGAGCAGGACGGCAAAGTGGAGATTCGCACCGCCGAGGATGGCGGTCAGGCGGGGTACTGCATCTTCGCCGACGGCAGCGAGTGCGAGGAGTGGGCCTTCTTCCGCGGGGAATGCGCCCCCGGTGGTGTCTACCAGCCGCTGGATGCTGAAACGTGCGGCGCGCTGGCCGATGCTATGACGCAGACCCTCGGCGTCGAAGTGGTGACGGAGCAGGCACCTTTCCAGGATTACATTGGTGGAGGGTTCGGCGTCGGGTGCCAGATGACGGCCAGGGGCAGCGGTCTGGATTTCGAGAGCTTCCCCGTCGTGGCCGAGGCGCTGAAGGCGATGCTTGGCGAGGGAGGATGGGAGGAAGACATCCAGTATGCGGCCGACGGGCCGACGGGCACGGCCAGCGGTTTGCGACAGGCCAACGGTCTGTGCCTGATGCGGGTGAACTGGAATCCGGCGGAGGATGCCAACTGCCCCGCAGACCAGCCGATTGCGGTCTGCGACCTGGCGCCGGAGCAGAAGCTGTACGAGATCGTTCTGCACTGCGCTCAGGATAGGTCGGCAGGGCCGTAGCTGCGACGAAAGACGGACGACGAAGGACGAAGGACGAATTCGTCCTTCGTCAGTTCCGGGTCCACGATGTCTTCTCAAGACGACATAACTCCGTCATTGAAGTTCCATCCGGTGACCATAGACCGCTGGGCGGACTTCGAGCGGTTGTTTGGCGAGCACGGGGCCTACGGTGGCTGCTGGTGCATGTGGTGGCG
>JACNHM010000447.1 GCA_014383605.1 Chloroflexota bacterium | reverse complement strand
CTTCAGCAACTGCTCCAATCCTAACACAAAGACCACCGCCCTGCTCACCTGCGTTTCCTGCAACAAATGGGATGCCGGTGGCTGGATGTGGATTTCCGAGTGGGATCGAACGACTTCCAGCATGTGTTCCAGTTGATCGTCTTCTAGGCCGCTCAGCAGCACGGTATTGCCCATACGCAGGAATCCGCCCGTGCTGGCCAACCGCGTGACGTAGAAGCCATGGGCCGTCAAGGCATTGGCGACGTCGTTCGCATCGTCGTCGCGCACGACAGTCAGGGTAAGCTTCACGTTGCACCTCCGGATCAGAATGTGGAGTAAGTTTGGGTAGGGATCGTCTCCACCGTCACCTCGCTGCGACAGCCGGTGCGGTTTCTGATGTCCGTGGCGATGGTTTGGGCCAGCGCGGCGGGCACGGTTTCGCCGGCTCGGTTTCGCACGGTGACGTGGACATTGGCAACAGCATCGCTCAGCAGGGTCACGTTGATCGTGCTCCCCACTGGCGTCACGCCTGGCGAAGCGGCCAAGGCCGATTCTGCTACCTGGCGGATCGCTTTCTCCAGGACAAGATAGCGGACTCGTATGCCCCGCAAAGCCAACATCAGCATACTTCCGAAAATATCCAGGCCCAGGACGTTGACTAACAGCAGGAGCAGCGCATTGCGGCTGATGCCCAGGCGTCCGAAGGCCAGGCCGATGCCTACCACTGAGGCGGGAGGGATGAGCGAGATGGCGATTTCCACCCCGATCATGGCATCAATGACCTGCCCCCAGGGTGTTTCCACGATGCGCGGATCGGCCGCCAGGGCCAGGGAGGCGGCCGCGCCAGCCGACACGGCGATCAACACGCTGAGCACCGCGTCCCGCGCCGTAGGCATGGCCCGCAGCAAGACTTCGGGAGTGATCTCCACGCCCGGCACGCTGACTTTCAGCAAGGCCGTGAGGGCATACGCTATCCCGGCGCCGACGATGAGCAAACCGAAGAGTTGTTTGGCCAGTCCCCCCAGGAAGACCCGGCGATTACGAAACAGCCCGCCAATACACACAGCCCGCGAAGGGCCCAGGAAAGGGGCCACACACATGGAGCCGATCACCACTGCCGGGCTGTTGAGCAGCAGCCCGCCTGTGGTCATTATGGCGGAGACCACGACCATCAGGACGTAGCCAAAGGTGACCTCGGCGCCCGCCTTGGCTCGCTGTTCCAGCGTGGTATAGTAATCGCGCACCTCCCATACGCCAAACCACTCTCGTCCCAATGTCCAGCGTATGGCCCGCAGACGATCCGTGAGTGTCATGTCGTATCTCCCCGATTCAGCCCACCCCACAGTGGTGATCTCGCAGCGGCGACTTCCGTCACTTTTCTCTGCCCGGCAAACGCCGGAAGCGATCGCTACAACAATACGTCCCGCGCTACTCGCGCCAACGTCGGCGGATGGAGCAGCATGTTGGCGTAGCTGGCGTTGGCCATGGGACAGGCGCACTCGCCGGCGGCGATGCTGCGCCGCAGCCGCGCCATTTCCTCGCCAAACCAGATGGGAGCCAGATCGTAGCCGGTCTCCCGCAAGTTGCCCACGGGCTGGGCGCGCACGCAGCAGGTCCAGACGTCACCGTCGGGGGCGATGTGGCCGCTGGCCCAGCCAGCGTAGCAGGGGATCACCTGACGCTGCTCTTGCAGCACCCGCTTGGCTAACTGGTAGTATTGAGCCCGAAAGGACTGGGTGATCCGGGCCAGCCCGCGTGCGGCGCGCCGCCGCGCCGCCGCGCTCAAGAAATCGGCCACCGGCGCATACGCGGCGGCAGAGGGCGTGATCTCCCAACCCACGGTGTCCAGCTCTACCCGCTCCTCCGCCACCTCGGTGATGTACGAGTCCGGCTCCAACGTTTGCAGCCCCTCGTAAATCTCCGGAAAATGCGCCACGTTGAAGCGGGAGATGACGGTATGCACGCTGAGCACGAGGTTGGGATGCTCAGGTTGCCGGGCTTTGAGGGCTTGCCACGTCCCCAGCGCTCGCTCCCAGTTCCCCGGCACGCCGCGGATGCGGTCGTGTTCCTCGCCGAGGCCGTCCAGCGAGAGGTTCAAGCCGATCTCGCTGCCGGGGCAGGCCGCGCAGATGCGGGCGGTGGCGGCGGCGATGCGCTCGCTCAGCAGACCATTGGTGGGAATGGTGATCACGGCCGGGCGACAGACCTCGTAGGCGGCGATGACCAGGTCGGCGAAATCGGCACGCAGGTAAGGCTCGCCGCCGGTAAAGGTCAGGTAAAACGGCGTGCGGCCCAGATTGTGGAACACCCGCCGCCACTCGTCGAGGGTCATGTCGTCGGCGGACTTGCGCCACACGCCGCAGGTGCGACAGCGGGAATTACAGCGGTAGCTGACGCTGAGCACCAGGCTGAAGGGATAAAGTTTGGGCCATCCGAGACGTCGGAAGGCCCAATGGGGAGGGAGCTTGGAGATAAGGTTGATCACAACGGTTGTCCTGACCCGTCCATCAATTGGCCGACGCTTTCACGCCGCAGTGATCAGAGCACTGCTGTTGACACATGAGATATTCTCGCTCCCTCCGATGCCCCCCATAGCCACGAAGGGGCACCCCCACCCAGCCCTCGTGGCCTGCAGACCAGAAGGCAGGGCGAAGGTACCCCTCATGACCCATGATCAGGGGAGAAGAGTGCGTTGATCTCTCTCCTTGCCGTTCCTTCCCCCCACGCCTGGGGTAGGACAATAGGTTCTGTGCCTTCGGCCGTCGCGAAGTGGACAACCACCCGGACATCGACATGAGTGGCCTGGAGGATCAGGTCTTTCACCATGTCCGCGGAAGCACTGGGAGCATTCGATTGCACATAGAGCGTTGCCGAAGGCTCGGCTGGGTTCCGGCGCCTCGGTCACCTCCAGCAGACCGCTGTTCACGTCGCGGCAGGGAACGAGCGTGGCTCCCTCCGCCAGAGGCATCTGCACCACGAAGTCCAGCCCGATGTGTCGCAGCAAGGGCAGCACCAGCCGCAGCAACCAGCCACCGGGCACGCCGGAGGCATAGAGCACCTCAGCCGCCTCAGTGGCTTCTGGCTCTGGCGTCGGCGCAACTGCCACCGTAACCGTAGCCACCGCCGCCACCTCAGGGCCGGCCGGCGCCTTACCCCGACTGGCCAGTCTGGAGCCTCCGATTGCCCCGCCCACGACGATGACGGCCGCGGCAACTAACAGCGCGGCCTTACTGCCCCGGCCTAGAGGCGTTCCACCTCTCAAGCATTTCCGGGCTCCGCTCTCATGCACCGCCGCCGTTTACGTACTTACGGCGCGGCGATGGGTTCGGCACCTGCGGCCAAGGGGAAGTGGATCACCATCCGCACATCGGCGCGGCCGATCTGGCTCACTGTCTCTTGCGCCATGTTGACGTACTCGCTGGGCGCATTCGACTGCACGTAGAGACTCAGAGCGTTGCTAAAGTGCTCCTCATCCCAGGCCAGGAAAGGCAGAGTTTGGCCATTGACGAGAATGTGGAGGCCATTGGACTGCGTCGTCAGGGCCACGTGCTGGATGTTGGCCGCCTGCAAAGAATCCACCGCCGCCGGAGCCAGCTTGGTCATCCAGAGCGTGTTGGGGCCGGTGAGCATCTCTATGGCCTCGGCGGAGATCCCCGCCAGGTAAGGCATGCCGCGCTCGTCGTACACCACTTCCAGGTTAACTGCGGCCGTGGGTTCCGCCATAGCTTCCGCTACCCCCGACACTTCCATGAGGCTGGCCTTCGGCGCCCGGTGAGGAATGGGAGTGGCCCCATCGGCGAGCGGCATCTGCACCACCAGGTCCAGACCAATGCGCTGCAGCAACGGCAGCAGACGCCGGATCAGCTGGGCGCTGTTGCCGTAGTAAGCCGTGCCAAACATCTCCGTCATGAGGCCCGCGTAGGCCAGGCTTTCGTCGTCCCAAGCCAGGTAGGGCATGGCCTTGCCGTTGACAAAGAAGAAGACCCCTCCCTTGTCCCAGACGGCCTCGATGTGCTGCACGTTGGCGGCCTTGATCCAGTCCATGTAGTATGGATGAATCTTCACCATCCACAAGCTGTTGGGGCCAGCGAAAGGCGTGAGCATCGTTTCCAGGGTGGACGCCGTGATGCCGAAGACGCTGGGTTCGCCAGTGTCGTCGTATGCCACGTACATGCGTGGCAAGCGGAAGGTGAAGGCCTGCGGAGACACGGCCCCGCCTTCCAAAGGCGTCGCTGGGCTGACGGCACAACCGCTGAACGAGATCAACACGACCATCGCCAGCGCAAAAGATAAGAACGTTCGTTTACGCATGATCATGAACCTCCTTGTTCCTGCATAACAAGTTTGCATTTGGGATTCTGAATCGACACCACAAGGTGACCAGCCTCTAGACTTCGTCGGTCCTTTACCCTCCCGGTGTAACCTTCAGCCGTAGCCTTCATTCTTGAGGATGTAAAATGAGGTGCAGGGTGCTAATCGGTAAACTTCCACCCTGATTATGCCACATTTTTCTGCAATTGTCAAACGCGCGTTGGCAGACTCGTGCTCACCGGCGGCCGACGAGTTGACGAAAAGCCTCTCGCGACCGCGCGCGGTTGGCGGTCGGCTGGAACCGCTGGTTAGGCCCCGTGGCTTCGAACCGTGCCCTGCCACCCCACCGCCTGCCACACAGACCTGCCAGGTATGGTGTCGTTGTCGCATGCGGCTTAGGCAGTCCGCGCAGTAAGGCTGCGTTTGATGCCGACAAAGGCCGCTTCTTCCAGTTCGACGCGTTCTTGGATCACACGCCGCAGCCACTCCTCAACGCTAGGGGTGCGATGCAACTGCGCCAGAAAAGCCGCGCGCGCAGCCAACTCGGCAGGCAGCGCGAGCGAGGTGGGGGCGGTTCTCTGCACGCGAATGGGTTTCTCCCAAGCGGTATCGTCCTCTGCCTGCGCGACCACAATCTGGTCTATCTCCTGCTCCGGCAATCTCTTAGCGATCTTCGTTCTGGTACTCATACATCCCATCCGGTAATGATGCGCACACTATTGTCTGCCTTGATTTGGAAGATGATCTTAAGTGGCCGTCCGCCGAGGGTGCATCCTAACAGTTGGTAGCGATCAGGGTACGACTTGTTACGGCGCACCTCAAAGTCTGAGAAGAAGCACTCCACCGCTTCCTCGGAACGTGACATGGTGTGCAGCTAACTCATCGCGCTCGAAATCGTACTCAAAATCGGCGGGCGTGAAGCGTTGCCAGTTGACCACGGCCGACCACCCTCTCTTGCATCAGGACGACAGCATCCCGCATAGCACGACGCTGCCCACACCGGGCGCAGTTGATCGCGTCACGCACCACCAATGCTCTTACTGGTAGCGGCGTCGCGCCTAACGACCTGCGGTTCACCTGCGCCCGTCTCTGCGAGTCAAGGTCGTGACCCGCACAGCCTCGCAAAACGAGCTACGGTCGTTAGTCGCGCGCCCGCAGGGCGTCAGGTGGACGGCGCTGTTAGGCACCGCCCCTGGCCGCCGACCGCCAGCCTACCGCCTGGCCCACGATGTGACCATGAATGAGCGTCAGGCAGGCGCCGCTCTGGGACGGGGGCTGGCCGTTGGCGCAGCGTGAGCTTTGGGCAACTGCCGGGGCTGCTGGGCGAACGCTGGCGAAGAGGCTTGAATCCTAACCAACGCCTCCCGCTCGAAGACGCGTTCCCCGCACACTGGACATTCGTAGAACGTCAGCGCAGGCACGACGTAGGTTTGACCTTTGGCGGCGCCTGTCCAGTCACGGCAAACTTTCTTGATTTGGTCGCTGCCGCAGGTCGGGCAGCGTGTAATGTTCAGAGTCATGGGCTTCACAGGGCTTTCTTGGATGAAACCAAGAAGTAATACCGGTCGACACCGGCTTCCTCGACCAACTTGCCTTTGGTGTAGATCATCAAACCGTCGAGGTTCGTGCTCTGAATGACGTGAAGATACTCGGTGCGCTGCTGCCGCCACGGACTTTGCGACCGCAGCGTCTTGTAAATGGCTACCGCATTCAGGATGGACTCGGCCACATCCAGTTCGGTCAGGCCATCAGCCTCCATTTCGAGCACCGCCTTTTCGCTGAAGGCGTAATTGCCCGCCAAGACGGCGCGTTTGATACGGCGGAGAAGATCGCTGCGCATGGCTTGTCACATCCTGCTTGCATCACACCACGGTTCGCGGCACTGCGGTGACATCAGCTTTGGCGGCGAATCGTTCGTCATCTCGTGGGTTAGCCGGTGTAGACACATTTGCGCGCCTAACGCCACCGCCGTCACTTGCGCCCGTCAATTTGAGTCAAGGTCGTGACTCGCACAACCTCACAATACGAGTCAAAGTCGTTAATCGCGCCGCCCAGGGCGTCAGGTGGACGGCGAGGTTAGGCCCGGGGCCCCGAACCCTGCCCGCCACCCCGCTGCCCGCCTACCGACTTGGCCTGTGATGACTACGCCGCCGTGGGACAAGCGGATGCGGTGTCTTTACGCTGATGCGCCAAGCCTCTCTTGCAGCCAGAGGTTGATCAGGGTTTCCGATGATACACCTTGCCGACGTGCCTGGGCGCGCACCTTACTGAGCAAATCCTTCGCCACCGGGAAGTACACCTTGCTTGAGGACAGGTCTACCTCGACCTCAACAGCTTCCATGGTATCTTCATAGTCCGCGCTGCTGTGAGTATCCCAAAATCCCCACAACTCCTCAAGCGTGGTGAAGTTCTCCGGTAGAACGTCCCGTGTCGCCAACTTCTTTTCACGCATAGCTTTTTCGTTCCTTATCATCCATAGCCCGCGCACTCAGGATCAGAGCCTCATGGGTCAACTTGTGGATGAAGAAGACGACCAGATAGCGC
>JACNHM010000383.1 GCA_014383605.1 Chloroflexota bacterium | reverse complement strand
AGGGGGCTGTGCTTTTTTGCGCTCTACTCGTACCGCAGCGCCTCGATGGGCCGCAACTGTGCGGCGCGCAGCGCCGGATAGACGCCAAACACCAGCCCCACGATGCTGGCCACGCCGGCCGCCAGGGCCACGGTCCCGGACGTCACCTTGGTCGCCAGGTCGGCCGACAGGTTGGAGATGACGCTCGCGCTTGCGACGCCCAGGCCAATGCCCAGCAGCCCGCCCAGGAAACTCAGCACGATGGCTTCCAGCAGGAATTGCAGCAGGATATCGCGCCGGGTGGCGCCCACCGCCTTGCGGATGCCCACCTCACGGGTCCGTTCAGTCACCGAGACGAGCATGATGTTCATGATGCCGATGCCGCCCACCAGCAAGCTGATGCCGGCGATGGCTCCCAGAAAGATGGTCAACATGGCCGTGATCTCGCTGGCCATGTCCAGGATGGCCTGCTGGCTGGTGATCTGGAAATCGGCCTCGTCGCCGGAATCCAGGTCGTGGCGCTCGCGCAGCAGGTCGGTGATCTGCTCGACGGCCGTGTCCACGTGGCCCTCGTCAGCTACGCTGGCAAAGAGCACCTGCACTGGCCTCTCCCCCGACAGGGTACGCTGGGTGAAAAAGCGCGTCTGTGCCGTGGAAATGGGGACATAGATGGTATCGTCGTCGTCCCCAAAGCCCCCCTGCTCCTCCAGCACCCCCACCACCTCGAAGCGGTACCCCTCGATGGTGATGTCCTGGCCCACCGGATAATCGTCGTCGCCGAAAAGGTCGTCATAGATGTTCCAGCCCAGCACCGCCACCCGCACCTGGTCCTGCAGGTCGGCTTCGGTCAAAAAGCCGCCCATGGCCATCGCCAGGTTGCGGACCTCAAGGTATTGGCTACTGGTCCCACCCACCGTCACGGTCGCCACCTCGTCTTCGTATTCGACCGTCAGGGAGCCCTGCATCAGCGGGGCCACGGCCACCAGCGCCGGCGCGTTGAAAGAATCGGATAATGCTTCGGCATCGGCGGTGGTGATGTAGGCCGGTGAACTGGAATCGTCGGGCTGGTCAGCGGTGATAAAGATGAGGTTGGAGCCGATGCCCTGGATTTCGCTGGCGATCGATGCCTCGACCCCCTCACCTACCGACAGTAAGGCGACCACCGACCCTACCCCGATGATGATGCCCAGCATGGTCAGGGCAGCACGCAACTTGTTGGATGTCAGGCCGGTCGTGGCCGTGCGTAGACTTTCGTAGATGTTCATGGGTTTCTCCCCCCAGCCTTGCGAAGGTTTGGAACCTTCGCAAGGCTTTCGTCCTTTTCAATCAATCCATCCCGCAGGTGGATGGCCCGTCTGCTGTAGGCCGCCGTCTCCGGATCGTGGGTCACAAAGATGACGGTGATGCCCCGCTCGTTGAACTGCTGAAAGATGCGCAAGATCTCGTTGCCCGATCGGGTGTCCAGGTTGCCCGTCGGCTCGTCGGCCAGGATGATGCTCGGCTCGGTCACCAGCGCCCGGGCAACGGCCACCCGCTGCTGCTCCCCACCCGACAGCTCGTCCGGCCTGTGATCCAGCCGCTCGCCCAGGCCGACGGCCTGCAGCGCCGCCTCTGCCCGCTGACGGCGCTGGCGAGCGCCGAGGCCGGCGTACATCAGCGGCAATTCCACCTGGCGCAGCGCCGTGGTGCGGGGCAGCAGGTTGAACATCTGGAACACGAAACCGATCTCCCGATTGCGGATGCGGGCCAGTTGCGTATCACTCAACCGGCTCACGTCCTGGCCATGCAGGTGGTACACTCCCGCTGTGGGCGAGTCCAGGCAGCCCAGCACGTTCATCAGCGTGGATTTGCCTGAGCCCGACGGCCCCATGATGCTCAAAAACTCGCCTTCCTCGACCTGGAACGACACCCCGCGCAGGGCGTGGACCTCCATTTCGCCCATTTTGTGAACCTTGGTCACGTTCTGAACGTCGATCATGGCCCCCGCCCTCCTGGCCTCATGCCACCCAAGAGTCCCGGTGCCTGTGCCTCTTCACTTCCATCCTGTCCCGCCACCTGCGGCAGGACCAAGCGATCCCCATCGCTCAGGCCCTCCAGGATCTCGGTCTGGCTGCCGTCGCGCAGGCCGATGCGCACCTCCAACCGCTCGGTCGTGCCACCGGCCTTTTGGCGGGTTACATAGTAGCGGCCCGCCTCCCGGTCGGCTTCGACGGCTCGGTTGGGAACCAGCAGCGCATCGTCGGCGCGGGCCACCACGATGTCCACGTCGGCCGTCATGCCCAGGCGAATGGGCAGAACTCCTGGATCGAAGCTGATCTCCACGCCGTAGGCTACCGCGCCGCTCACGTCGGTGGACGAGGGCGCGATGTAGGTCACCGTGCCGGCAACCTCGGCGTCGTCCAGGGCGTCGAAGGACAGATACGCTGTCTGCCCCTCAGCGATCTGGGCCACGTCCACCTCGTCCACGTCCAGGTCCAAGATCAGCGGCTCGGGAGCGGCCAGGAGTATGGCCGGCGAACCGGTCGTCGCCCACTCGCCCTCCTCGACGAGCACCTCCAGGACCGTGCCGTCGAAAGGCGCGATGATCAGGGCATCTTGGAGCTGATCTTCGGCCTGGGCCAGCGACAGAGCAGCCTCCTCCACCTCGGCCTGGTAGACGGCCACGTCCTCGGCATCGGGCCGGTCCAGCAGGTCGGCCAGAGTGGCTTCGGCCGAGGCTACCTGGGCCGCCGCCGAGGCTAATTCGGCTTCGGTTGGTTTGTCCAACAGGCCGGCCAGGGCGGCTTCAGCCGAGGCCACCTGGGCCGCCGCCGAGGCCAGCTCGCTTTCGGTGGGATGGTTTGCCAGCTCATCATAGTTGGCCTGAGCCCGCTCCACCTCGATGGTAGCGTTCTCCAGGTCCAACGATTGCGGCAACATCCCGATGTTGGGCATGTGCTTCACCTCGTCGTATTTTGCCTGAGCCTGCTCCAGTGCCGCCTCGGCGCTATCCAGGACTGCCTTCGCCGATGCCAGCTCCTCCTCGGTCGGGCCGTCTTTTACGTCCTGGTAGTTCGCTTTGGCACTGGCCACGGCAGCGCGGGCCGAAGCGATCTCCGCGGCCGCCGGCCCGTCCTTCACGTCCTCGTAGCCGGCCAGGGCCTTATCCAGGGCCGCTCGGGCCGAAGCCAGGTCCTCTTCACTGGGCGGCTCCTGGACCTGGGCCAGGCGGCCCTGGGCCGTGGCCAGGCCCGCCTCGGCGACGGCCACCTGCCATTCCAGCGAGGCCGTATCCAGCCGGGCCAACACCTGCCCGGCCTCGACCTGCTGCCCCTCCTTGACTAGCACCTCGGTGATGCGGCCGCTCAGCTCAAAGGCCAGCGTGGCCTGACGCTCGGCGACCACATTGCCGGTAGCGCTGACGGTCTCCTCGATGCTGCCCCGGGTGACAGTGACGGTGGGTTCCGTGGCCACGGCTGCGGAAGATGGGGACGACTGTCGCCGCAGGACAAAGCCCACCCCGGCAATCAAGACCAGGGCCGCCATCACGATGCCGCCGATCTTCAGTACGGTTTTGAAGGTCTTCATCTCGTTTTTCCCTCCCTGTGTGCTAACCCCATCACGGGGTTCTTGTCTGCATCCTAGCAGAAATCAGAGGCCTGCGGTAGTGCTGTTGGTCAGTTCTGCACCCATGACGAAAGTCATGGCTTCGTGATGCGCGACGAATGATGCGTGACACGAGCATCCCACGGGGGCACGGATCACGCATCACGTTTCACGTTGCGACTCATCTGCGATTCCGGATTTGCCAAGATTCCGCACTTGGTGTAGAATAGCGCTGTGTTAGCACTCTCGCCTT
Organism: Chloroflexota bacterium; assembly: GCA_014383605.1. The sequence goes on along the minus strand of JACNHM010000383.1, from coordinate 29,707 downwards.
GCGAGTGCTAACACGCTTGTCGCGTTAATCAACAACAACATCACAAAAGGAGGTCGTGAAACCATGAATCTGAAGCCACTTGGTGACCGCATCGTCGTCAAGCCGATCGAGCGCGAGGAACGCACCCCCAGCGGCATCATCCTGCCGGAGACGGCAAAGGAAAAGCCACAGGAAGGCGAGGTCCTGGCCGTTGGCCCGGGACGCCGCGACGAGGATGGCGATCGCATCCCCATGGATGTCAAGGAAGGAGACCGGGTGCTCTACGCCAAGTATGCTGGCACCGAGGTCAAAGTGGATGACCAGAAGTTGCTCATCCTGAAAGAGAGCGACATCCTGGCTCTGATCGGGTAGTTGGAAGACAGAGGATGGAGATTAGAGATTGGAGCATAGAGGTTGGAGAATGGAAAACGGAAAGTCCAACATCAAACATCCAACTTCCAACATCCATCCTACTCCTGCCGGTACACCATCATTGTGCGCAGCCGGCTGAACACCTGTTGTCAAATCCAAGCAAGTATTAGGAGGAACTAAGAGAAATGGCAAAGCAAATCGTATTTTCTGAGGAAGCCCGTCGCAGCCTCAAGGTTGGCGTGGATATACTGGCCGAGGCAGTGAAGACCACACTGGGGCCCAAGGGCCGCAACGTGGCGCTGGACAAGAAGTGGGGCGCCCCCACGGTCACTCACGACGGCGTGACCGTAGCCAAGGAGATTGAGCTGGAAGATCCGTTCCAGAACATGGGCGCGCAGCTTCTCAAGGAAGCCGCTACCAAGACCAACGACGTCGCTGGCGATGGCACCACCACCGCCACCGTGTTGGCCCAGATCATCGTCAACGAGGGCCTGAAGAACGTGGCCGCCGGGGCCAACCCCATGCTGCTCAAGCGGGGCATCGAGGCAGGCACCCAGGCCATCGTCGAGGCCATCAAGGCGCAGGCTACCGAGCTGAGGGACAAGGACGATGTGGCCCACGTGGCGGCCATCTCCGCCAACGACCGCGAGATCGGCGAGCTGATCGCCGAGGTGATGGACAAGGTGGGCAAGGACGGCGTCATCACCGTCGAGGAAAGCAAGGGTCTGGCCTTCGAGACGGAGTACGTCGAAGGTATGCAGTTCGACCGCGGCTACATCTCCCCTTACTTCATCACCAACCCGGAGACGATGCAGGCGGAGCTGGAGGAGCCCTTCATCCTGATCTACGACAAGAAGATCTCCGCTGCCACCGACATCGTGCCCGTTCTGGAGAAGTTGGTACAGATCGGCCGGCGGGACCTGGTCGTCATCTCCGAGGACGTGGACGGCGAGGCGCTGGCCACCCTGGTGCTGAACAAGCTGCGGGGCATGATCAACTGCGTGGCGGTGAAGGCCCCCGGCTTCGGCGACCGCCGCAAGGCCATGCTGCAAGACATCGCCGTCCTCACCGGCGGCACGGTCATCACCGAGGAACTGGGCCGCAAGCTGGAGACGGCGCAGATCAGCGACCTGGGCCGTGCGGATAAGATCGTCGCCACCAAGGACGACACCACCGTTATCGGCGGTCAGGGCGATGCCAAGCAGATCAAAGGCCGCATCGAGCAGATCCGCGTGGAGATCGAGAATTCCACCAGCGACTACGACCGCGAGAAGCTGCAGGAGCGGCTGGCCAAGCTGGTCGGCGGCGTGGCTATCATCCGCGTGGGCGCCGGCACCGAGGTGGAGTTGAAGGAGAAGAAGCACCGCGTCGAGGACGCGCTGAGTTGCACCCGGGCCGCCGTGGAAGAAGGCATCGTGCCCGGCGGTGGCGTGGCGCTGCTGAACGCCATCTCCTCCCTGGACAGCATCGAGATGCAGTACCCCGACGAGCAGACCGGCGTCAAGATCCTGCGCCGTGCTCTGGAGGAGCCGACACGCCAGTTGGCCACCAACGCCGGCCACGACGGCGCGGTGATCGTGTGGGAGATCTTCCGCAACCAGGAACAGCAGGGCAACAAGAACATCGGCTTCGACGTCCTCGATGAGGACTACGGCGATATGACCAAGAAGGGGATCATTGACGCCGCCAAGGTGACCCGCAGTGCCATGGAGAACGCGGCCAGCATCGCGGCCATGATCCTCACCACCGAGGCGCTGATCACGGACATCCCTGAAGAGAAACCTGCTGCTTCGCCGATGCCGCAGTACTAGTCTCCGTGAAACGTAAAACGTAAAACGTGAAGCGAGATTACGTTTTACGCATCACGTTTTACGTCCTAGAAGAAGCCCACCGGTCGCCGAGGATCGGTGGGCTTTGCGCGTCTATCCAGTTTCCTGCTGGTCTCCCGACCGGCAGCCAGTGGACTGGGACGGCGGTCAGGAGACCGCCTTGAACGTGGGCTTTCCTACAGGCGCACTTCGGCGACGGTGCCCAGCGCCGCGGTGATGGTGGACACCAGTTCAGTCAGAAGCTGCGGCCGCAGGCACAACAGCAGGCAGAGCAGCAGCAAGACGGCCACCAGCCCGCTGGCCAGGCGCGGCTCCCGTTCCACCTCCCGATCGTGCAGGGGGCCGAGCAGCGCCCGCAACCCTCGCAGGTAGCCGACGATCACACCGACTGCTCCCAGCAGCAGGATGATCGCCGCCCGCGGCGTCTGTTGCCCCAGGTATTGCAGCAGCGTCCAGTGGCCGGGGAAGCCCACGGTCAGCGGGAAGCCGGCCAGCGCCAATCCGCCGGCCAGCAATGCGGCCACACTCCACGGCAGCCGCCTCGCCGTGCCGCTGACGCGTTGGAAGCTATCACCCCTGGCGCGGTGGCGCAGCGTGGCCAATCCCATCGCCCCCAGCAGCAGCGCCGCGGCGCGGGCGATGAACAGGGACGTGGCCAGCGGCAACCCCACAGGCGCCCCCAGACCCAGCGCGACCAGCAGGCAGCCGAAATCGAACAGCGACGCGTAGCCCCACAGCCGCCCAAACTCCCGCTGTCCGGCGGCCAGCAGGCCGCTCCAGCCGGCGGTGATCAGGCCCAACCACAGCAGCCAGCGGGAGACGTCGTGATAGTTGGCCAGCCAGGGGTAGGCGCGCAGCAGGGCGTTGAGCAGGAAGAGCACCACCCCGTTGTGGCTGAGCAGCAGGAAGGCGCTGACCAGCGGCGGCGCCTCGGCGGTCAGAGCGGGCACCGCGCCGTGCAGCGGCACGGCCATCAGCAGAAACAGGAAGCCGTAGGTCATGAGCCGCGCCGCGGCGGCGAAGGGCGCAGGGTCATCGGGGTTGAGGGGTAACTGGCCGAGGTACCAGGCGGCAACGAGGAAGAAGGGGAAAGCCAACACCGGGAAGAGCAGCCAGCGCAGCGCGCCGCGCGTGGAGCCGGGGCGTCCGGCCTGGATGACGTAGACGGCCAGCGCGGCGGCGAAGGCCAGCAGCAGCGGCGCTCGCGTCAGCGGCTGCGTGAGCACGGCGGCGTTGAACAGGCTCAGCAGTGCCAGCCCGAAGGGGAAGAAGGATCGTCCCTGGGAGACGCTCCCGGCGTAGAGGAAGCAGACGGCGGCCAGGGCGCAGGTGAAAGTGAGCAGGGGCTGGGCAACTGGCGTGAGAACCAACTCCTGGCCCAGCAGCGTCACCGGCTGGCCCATCACCAGCGTGCGGCCCAGCAAGAGCACCAGCGCCTGTGGCGGCCAGTGCCAGACCATCCAGGCCAGCGCCGCGGCGACGATGGTGGCCAGCGCGGCCGCGGCCAGCGCCCAGCGGCGCAGCAGGTAGACCAGCGCCGCCGCCAGCAGCGGCAAGCCCAGCACGAGCGCCGGTCCGGCGATCACGTGTTGGCCTCCTCGGAGGTGGCCTCTTGCAGCGGCGGCAGGCCCAACCGCCGCGCCAGACGCGGCCGCCCGGCCACGCCGCGGGCCACCATCAGGTAAGCTATGGCCAGGCCCAGCAGCAGATCCAGGCTGCCCAGCAGACCGACCGCCCTGGCCGTAGGCTCCAGCGCGGCGTAGAAGAGCTGGAAGCCGGCGGAGATGGTGATCAGGCCCAGTCCCGCCCTCAGCGGCTCGTCGCTGAGAGCCAGGGCCAGGAAGCCCATCAGCCACAGCCAGGTGCAGGCCAGGGCCAGGTCAGAGGGGAGCACGGGCAACGTCAGACGGCCTGGCAAGCGAAAGAAGACCAGCCCGGCCAGGCCGACGGCCAGCAGGCGCAGCAGGGTCACGGTGGACAGGAGGGGCCAGCGCTCGCCCCGCCCGCGGCGTAGCAGCCACCAACGGGCCGGTTCCTGCCGCTCTCCCCAGCGCACCCATCGCGCCGAGATGAACCAGAGCACGGCAACCAGCCCGCCCACCAGCATGCGCAGCGCGGCCCATTGGAAAGGCAGCAGCCGCCTGCTCAGCAGCGTCAGCAACACCGCCTGGGCCGCGAAGGCCAGCAGGGACAGACGCCAGTCGGCCAGGACGACGATCAGCGCCGCGCACAGTCCCGCTCCGGCGACGATCCAGGGACCGGTCAGCAGCGGGATCTGGCTTCCAATGTCCAACATCCAACCTCCAACTTCCAACCTACAGATTCCACAACAGCCAGCCGAGCAGTGCCGCCAATCCCAGCCAGCCCAGATACCCCTCGCCTTCCACCACGGTGCCCAGTCCCCGCAGCACGTCGGCGATCCGCTCCACTGCCCAGCCCAGAGCACGGTAGCCCCATTCCAGGCGAACGACCCGCTCCACCGCTTCCCGTCCGCCACGCAGTCCGGCCAGTAGCCGCTCCCTCCGCCAGGCCAGCAGCGCGCCGGCGGCCCACGGCAGCAACAAACTCACCCAGGTGAGTGGCGAGATCTGGCGCGCTTGCGCGAGCAGGGGCTGGAAGATCGGGTCTTCCCCAGGCAGTCCGGCGAAACTGGCCAGGAAGGGCGGCTGCAAGCCCCAGATGAGCAGGGGCACGGCCAGCAGCACGGCGGGGATCAGGGAGCAGAGGAGCAAGGGAGCAGGGGAGCAGGGGAGCAAAGGAGCACCTCCGCACCTCCGCACCTCCGCACCTCTGCACAGAAGGGCAGGCAGCAGCGCCGCGGCGAGTAACGTCTCCGCCAGCAAAGCCAGCAGCCAGAGGGGCGAGAAGAGGATGGGCAGGGTTGTCAGTTGAGACAGCACAAAGCGGGCCGGGAAACCAGGGGTTCCCGGAAAGCCGATGAGGGTCAGGACAGCCAGCCCCAGAAGCTGCCGCCAGCCCCACCGCCGGCTGATGGCCTGACCCACGATCAGGCTGCCCACGCCCAGGGTCAGCATTGTCAGCGGCCAGGCGATGGCTGCGGGGCCCTGCTCAGGCGCCAGTGCCGCGGCCAGCACGGTCAGGCTGATGCGGTTGATCGCCACCCACGCCGTGCGCGGGCCTTCCTCCTCCGCCAACCAGGCCGCCAGCCCGCTGCCTAACATGCCCAGCACGCCCACCGCCGCCCACGCCGGCTGCAAGCGGTAGTACGGCCCGGCCAGACCATGCGCCCGCCCCAGCAGCCAGAGGCCCGTCAGCGGCGCGATGAGGTGCAAGGTGATCAGGCCGCTGCGGCCGCGCGGCTCCTGTGGCAGCAGCCAGATGTGGAGAGGGTAGGCGCCGCAGCGCAGCAGGGCAGCCAGCAACAGGGCCAGCACGCTGAGGGGGGCTGTCTCCGCCGACAGCGCTTGCTGGGCTCCCTCCGGTCCGGCAAAGAGCAACGCTCCGAGCAAGAGCAGGGTGCCCAGGCTGTTCAGCGCCCAGGGGCGACCACAAGGGTCGCCCCTACGCTCCGCCATGACCCTGAGTCCCAGGGCCACGTCCAGCACGACCCAGCTTGCTGCCAGGGTCAGCAGATTGGCGGAGAAGATGAAGATCGAGGCGGCGGCCAGCAGCATCAGCGTCGCCGCCAGCGTGGGCGAACGGCCTGCCGACGGCTCCTCCCAGGTCATGAGGATGGCCACCACGCCGAGCAGGAGCAGCAAGAGCACCGCCAGCCAGCTCCAACCGTCTATCTGCCATTGCCACAGGCCGCCGGGCAGCGTCACAGGATCCCAGGCCCAGGCGAACTGACCTGGTTGCCCGGAGGCGACCAGCCATAGGAGCAGTCCGCCGGCGCTGATGATCGCCAGAAGGGCGATGACCAGAGACACCCAGCGGGGCAGCCTGCGCCGCACAAAGGTCAGAGCTAAGGCTGCCAGCAGCAGAACAAGCCCCGGTCCCAGCGGCGTGACGAAGAGGTTGACCACGATCTTGACTCCTTGGAGTTTATTCTAACACGAAAGGGGAAAGTGCGCCAACTGCAAGGACGTGGTTCGTGTTGCGTGTTTCGTGTTGCGTACTCTGGTCTCGCAGCACAGAGCACGTTCTGTCTTGGTGGAGAGGCGCTATCAGAGTATAATCCGATCCGGTATGAGGACGTGTTTCGTATTGTGTCCCCCGGCAGGATCGGGATGGCATGTTTCGTCACGCAATACGCAACACGCAGTACGTCTCACGCCAAGTCGTGACTCGTCTTTGTGAAGCACCTGGGGTGTCAAGGAGTGATGATGTACAAAAAAGTGGACAACGAGATCGTGGCGCAATTGCGCACCATCGTCGGTGAGGGAAACGTGATCGTGGACGGCGAGGCATTGGAGCCGTACACCCACGACGAGACGGTGGGCTTGCGAGCTGACCCCGAGGTGGTGGTTAAGGTGGAGAACACCGGGCAGGTCTCGCAGATCATGAAGCTGGCCAGCCGGGAGCTGATCCCAGTGGTGCCGCGCGCTGGCGGCCAGGGCCTGAGCGGAGGCGCAGTGGCGACCTGCGGCGGCGTCATCCTCTCGGTGGAGAAGATGAACCGCGTTCTGGAAATAGACAAGGATAACCTGATGGTCACCGTCGAGCCGGGGGTGATCACGGGCGATCTGCACCGGGCGGTGGAGGCGGAGGGCCTGTTCTATCCGCCTGACCCGGCGAGCCTCGATTCCTGCTGCATCGGCGGCAACATCGCCGAAGGCGCCGGCGGGCCGCGGGCCGTCAAGTACGGCACCACCAAGGACTACATCTGCGGCCTGGAGGCGGTGCTGCCCGACGGCGAGATCATCCAGGCTGGCGGCAAGCTGGTCAAGAACGTCACCGGCTACAGCCTGCTCCAGTTGCTGGTCGGCTCCGAGGGGACATTGGCCGTGGTCACCAAGGCGATCTTCCGGCTGCTGCCCTTGCCCAAGCTGCGCGTGGATCTGCTGGTTCCCTACAACGACTTCAGCGCGGCGGCCAAGACGGTCTCCGACATCATCCGGCTGCGGTTGGTGCCCACGGCTATTGAATTCATGGAGCGGGACATCGTGCAGGCCTGTGAGGCGCTGACGGAGGAGAAAGCCCCCTACCGCGAGGCGGCGGCGCAATTGCTGATCACCATTGACGGCAACCACCGAGAGCAGATTGACGCCGACATGGAGACAGTGGCCGAGACCTGCCTGGAGAACGGTGCGCTGGACGTGCTGGTGGCCCGCGACCGTCCGACCAGCGATCGCCTGTGGAAAGCGCGGCGGCTGATCATCGAGGCCATCAACCACGCCTGCCCGGTCAATCACATGGAAGACGTGGTGGTGCCCCGCTCGCGGATTCCGTTGCTGCTGGAGGGGATTCAGGAGATCGCTGCGGAGCACGGCGTGCGCATCTGGAATTTCGGTCACGCCGGCGATGGCAACGTGCACGTGACCATTCTGAAGGACGATCTGGACGAGGACACCTGGGAGGCAGTGGTCCCCGCGGCGCGGGAGGCGATCTACAGGCTGGCCCTCTCGCTGGACGGGCAATTGACGGCGGAGCACGGCATCGGCGCCACGCGGCGGGGGTACCTGACGATGGCCGTGGGTGAGGCACAGGTAGAGATGATGCGGCGGATCAAGCGGGCCTTCGATCCCCACAACATCCTGAATCCGGCGAAGATATTGCCGTAACGCAGCGCCTCACAACAGGCTCATCTGCTGCGGGGGCGGTGAGCTTTCCGCCCGTATCACGGCGTGGGCCACGATGCGGGCGGCCAGTGCGTTGAAGTTGATGTCCTGCGTGGGCAGCCGCTCCGCCCCCTCGCGCAGCAACCGCGACGTGCCCTCACTGCCGATATCCACGGCGAAGACCAACCGGCCCTGCTTGCGCGCTCGAGCCGCTGTGTCCAGACTGCCACTGCGCTCTCCGGCCTCGACGACGATGACCGTCCGACTGAGCCCGCTGGTGATGCGATCGCGGGCCATGAGATGTTGGCCCCTCGGCGGTGCGCTGGGATGCAGTTCCGAGAGCACAGCTCCTTGAGCGGCGATGCATTCAGCCAGATCGGCATTGCTCCGGGGGTGGACGATGCGCAGGCCGGACCCCAGCACGGCCAGCGTGCGCCCTCCGGCCGCCAGTGCACCCCGATGGGCAGCGCTGTCAATGCCCAAGGCCAGTCCGCTGACCACCGTCAGCCCGCGGGCAGCCAGCTCCTTCCCTAGCGTTTCGGCAATCTCCAACCCCTCAGCGCCGGCTTGTCGCGTGCCCACGATGGCCACGGCCAGCTCGTCTTCTGACACGACAGCGCCGCGCAGGAAAAGCAGCGGCGGAGCGTCGGTCGCGGCCCGCAGGTTGGCCGGGTACTCCTCGTCGTCCCAGGTCAGGACACCGATGTCTTCATCGTCCAGCGAGAGCAACTCGGCCTCAAGATGGCCCAGGGGAGCTTCTTTGATGGCCCGCGCCATGCGCTCACTGACGCGGGACACAGCGTCCAGGTCTTCGATGGTAGCTTCGAACACGGCCTCCACGCTGCCGAAGCGCTCCAACAGACGTCGGGCCGTTGTCCCTCCGATGCCGGCGATTTGCGTGAGAGCCAGCCAATGCACTTTGCTCATGTCTTTCCTCAATCGGCGTGGATGGTTTTGGTCAGAGCCAGTACGGTCACCCGCGCGGCCCCGGCCTGCAACAGCATGCGGGTCACTTCCGCCATGGTCATGCTCGAATCCACCAGGTCGTCGAGCACCAGGAGTCGCTTGCCGCGCACCGCGCCAACGTCCTGCACAGCGAAGGCTCCGGCGACGTTGGCCTGCTTCTGGGCCAGGTTGCGCATCTCCTTCTGTGGGTGGGTGGCGCGGGTCTTGATCAGCACATCGGCCAATGCCGGGACACCGATCTGTCGGCTCAGCGCTTCGGCCAAAGCCGGAACCGGTTGGTAGGTTCGCTTCCCCGGCGATGGTGGCACAGGAACGATACCATCGGCAGGGCCAATATCCGGATGGGCCGCGATGAAGTCGGCCAGCCGGCAGGCCAACTCCTTGGCCAGGCTGCGTTCGCCCCCGTACTTGAAGCGGTAGGCCAGTTCGCCAGTCTCGCTGCGCTCCCAGCGATCACCCACAAAGCGGCTGTGGAAGTCGAGGGCGCAGCCGGCCGCCCAAGGCCCGCTCAACCTGCGGGGATGAGGCCGGCACAGGAAGGCGTCCACGGCGTCGGCAGTTGTGGTTGGGGCATGACCCTGCACGATTTCCAATAGCGCCTCACCGTAATCCTGCAATTTCGATGGGCCGATGCCTTTGATAGCGATCAGCTCCTCAAGCGTTGCGGGTCTCCGACGGACAACGTTCCACAGCGTTTGGTCTTGGAAGATGCAAAAGGGGGGAATGGCCCGTTCTCGAGCCTGCTCCAGCCGCCAGGCGCGCAATGTTTCAAATAACATCTCATCTTCAGGCGTGGGCGGGCCGGATGGCTCAGGAACAGTGTCCGACAGCGTAGGCATTTCAGTCTGCTCCGCCGCCAACACGCACATGATCTGGCCAAAAGATATCTCCTCCGGCAAAAACGCCTTGATCGGCGATAGACGCTCCATGTTGCCCGCGGCGCGGATGGCCTCTCGCACCTGCGCTTGCACGTCCGTCGGGACAACGGCATCCAAAGCTACCTCGCCAGCAGTGATGAGTTGCGCCAGGTGCGTGTAGATGGTGCTTTCGGCGAAGCCACGCTCAGTGGCGATCTGAGTCGGGGTGAGTCCTTGAGCCAGGAACTGGCCGGTGTAGGCCACGGTGCCGCCCGCCTTGCGCTCAGCGCGCAGGCGCTCTTGCTCCCCTGGCCGCAGCGGGCGGGGCAACCGCAGTGGGATAGCCGTCTTGTTGGTCAGCGCTTGCTGTCCCTGTAGCGTGAGCCGTAGCACAGGGTATTCGCCTCCCACCACCTTCAGATGCTTCATGCGCACCAGTTGGTCAATCAGCCCCTCGATTTCCTTGATACCCAGTGTCGCCAGCTTGCCGTAGTAGCACAGCCGCTGGTAACCGCTCGTCTTGACCTCCTTGGCCTGCGAGCCCTTGAGCACCTGTGCCAGTCGTTGGCGTCCCACGTTCCAACTCAGTTCGGCCACCGTGCTCAGGATGACCAGTGCCGCCCACTCGGCCTGGCTCTCGGCGCGGCGGGTTTCAGTGGAAGCCTCAGCGTCAGCTCGACAGTTGTCGCAACAATCAGGGGCGTCGGCCGGACCCGGGTCGCCGAAGTAGGTGAGAATGGCCTGACGGCGGCAGCCATCCCCCTCGGCGTAAGCGATCATGCGCGCCAGTTGGCGACGCTTGTGGTCGCGGCGGGCCTCAACATCAGCTACCGCGGCTTGCAGTGCGTCCCGTCGCAGGCGGTCAACGCGCACCCAGAGCCGCGTCCCCTCGTCCCCCAGATGCTGCATCGCTCCAGCGGTCTCGAGTTGGCTCAATCCCACGCGCAGCTTGGTCTCGTTCAGACCCGTGGTGAGAGCCAGGTCGTCAGTATCCACCAGTGCCGCCTGTGAACCGGCTACTTGACCCAGGACACGGTGCAGTTCCCGCAACTCCGCCAGGCTGGGGGCGTCGTTCTCGATGAACCACTCCTGCAAGGCCCGATCTTTGGGGGAATAGAGCAGCGTGCAGCGGGCAGGCAACCCATCGCGCCCGGAGCGGCCAGCTTCCTGGTAGTATGCCTCCAGCGTGCCGGGTAGCGCGTAGTGGATGACGAAGCGTAGATCGGCCCGGTCTATCCCCATGCCGAAAGCATTGGTGGCCACCACCAGCGGCAGGTCACCGGCCATGAACGCATCTTGCACAGCGGTGCGTTCCTCAGCCTCCAGTCCAGCGTGGTAGTAGCGGGCATTGAGCCCCATCACGTCGCGAGCGAAGTCGGCCACCTCTTCGGCATCCCGCCGCGTGCCCACGTAGACGATACCTGCGCCCTCGGTTTCCTGAAGGAGCTCTTGCAGCGCACGCAGCTTGTCGGCAGGACCTGGTGTGTAGCGCACCTCGAGGGTCAGGTTGGGGCGGTTGAAGCCGGTGACCACCCGCCTGGCATCATCCAGACCCAATCGGTCCACGATGTCCTCCTGCACCTGCGGCGTAGCCGTGGCCGTGAGCGCCACTGTTACCGGCCAGCCCATAGTCTCGCGGGCGGGGCCGATGTGCAGGTAATCGGGACGGAAATCGTGGCCCCACTGGGAGATGCAGTGCGCTTCGTCCACAGCCAGTACCCCCACCGCGACGTCAGCCAAGGCCCCCTGAAAGGCGCGACTGCGCAGCCGTTCGGGGGCGATGTAGACTAACTGATAGGCTCCCTGGGACATGGCCCGCAGGCGGCGCTGCTGCTCAGTGCGACTCACAGTGCTGTTGATGAACGCGGCGTCCACGCCGTAGGCAGTGAGCGCATCCACTTGATCCTTCATCAGGGCGATGAGGGGAGAGATGACCAGGGTGATGCCCGGGCGCAGCAGGGCGGCCAGTTGGTAGATCAGGGACTTGCCAGCGCCGGTCGGCATGACCACCAGGCTGTGCCGTCCGGCCAGGATGTGCTCCAACGCCTCAGCCTGCCCAGGCCGGAAGCTCTCAAAGCCGAAACGGGTATGCAACAAAGAGAGAGCGCTCTGTTTTGACATCCTCGCCTCCTGCGGTACAATGGGGTGGGAAGTAGACAAGGAAACAAGTAGACAAGTAGACAAGTAGATAAGGATGTGCTCCCTTGTGTACTTATTCCCTAAAGCTCACGGAAAGGAAAGACAACCCATGGCCATCCTGGTCACCGGCGGAAGTGGATACATCGGCAGCCACACCGTGGCCGAACTGCAACGACAAGGGTACGATGTCGTCGTCTTCGACAACCTGGAGTACGGGCATCGGGAGGCCGTGCGCGGCTGCCCGCTCATCGTCGGCGATCTGCTCAACCCCGAACAGATCGGCCGCGTCTTCGACGAACACGACATCGCAGGGGTCATCCACTTCGCCGCCTACGTGGAGGTGGGCGAGTCCATGGAAAACCCGGCCAAATACTTCCGCAACAACGTCCAGGGCACGGTCAACCTGGCCACGGCCATGGCCGAGCATGGTGTCAAGGACATCGTCTTTTCGTCCAGTTGCGCGGTCTACGGCCAGCCGGACAGCGTGCCGGTCACGGAGACGGAGAGCCTGAAGCCGGAGAGCGTCTACGGGGCCTCCAAGCTGATGGCTGAGCAGGTACTGATCTGGTTCGGCGTCAGCCGCGGGCTGCGGCACGTGGCCCTGCGCTACTTCAACGCCTCGGGCGCCGCCGATGGCAGCCTGGGCGACGAGTACAAGCCGGCCAGCCGCATCATTCCTGTGCTGATGGAATACCTCCTGGGCCAGCGGCCTCGCTTCTTCATCAACGGCGACGACTACCCCACCCCCGACGGCACCTGCATCCGTGACTACATCCACGTGGACGATCTGGCCACAGCGCACGTGGCAGCGCTGCGCTATCTCGCCGCCGGCAATCCCAACGATGCTTTCAATCTGGGCACGGGCCGGGGTCACAGCAACCGGGAGATCGTGGACGTGGTGCGGCAGGTCACGGGCCTCGATTTCCAGGTGGAGATCGGCCCCCGCCGCCCCGGCGATGCGGCAATGATCTGGGCCGACAACACCAAGGCTCGCCGCCTGCTGGGCTGGCAGCCGCGCTACGGTTTGCGGGAGATCATCGAGCACGCCTGGCGCTGGCACAGCAGGCACCCTCATGGCTACGCTGAAACTGATCCCCGATCACCAACCTCCTGATCGTCGCTGTAGCTCGGCCTCGATCAGGCGGATTTCCCCCTCTGTGCTGGTGATCTGATTGACGATGTGCAGGGGAACCAGCGCGCCGTACTGCGCCTTCTGCAGCTCCAGGTGGCGCAGGTTGACCCGGTGGGTTTCCAGGAGCTCCTTCAGCGTCTCGTCGTCCATGTATTTCAGCGTGTCCGCAGGCACGTCCCAACTCTCAGCGACGTGCAGGGCGCGGATGTTGCCGACGTATCGCCGGCGACCTGGCAGGCAGTATACCGGAAAGGGTAGGCGGTTGCAAGTTCCAGGCTCAAGGATTTCAGGTTCGAAGGTTGCAGGTTCCAGGCTGAACCTTCGAACCTTTGAACTTTGGAGCCTTCAACCCGAGAGCAGCAGCACCAACGCGGCCCAGGCGGCCAGGAAAGGGCCGTAGGGCATCGTCTGGCCCGGTCGGTACTGCCCGCGCAGAAGCTGCACGAGGATGAGCGCGGCAGCACAAACAGCCGCCGCCAGTATGCCCAGCCCCAGAGCCACAACCACACCCGGCCAGCCGGTCACCAGCCCCACGAAGGTGGCTAACTTGACGTCGCCCGCGCCCAGCGCCGGCACTCTGCGCCGCACCAGCAGCGCAAATCCTATCCCCATCCAGTACAGCAGCGAGAAGAAGGCCAAAGCCACCGTCCCGCCCAGCAGCGCGCTCTGCCAATCGCCTGGGGGCTGCACGAAGGCGCCGATCAGCGCCAGCCCCAGCGCCGGATAGATGACCACGTTGGGGATGCGGCGCTGTTCCAGGTCGGTGACGCTGAGCAGCAAAAGGATGAACAGGTAAGCAGCCAGGAAAGCGGCCTGCAGCGTGACGCCTTCCCGCCGCCACAGCAGCGGCAAGCCCGCCGCGCAGGTCAGTTCCACCAGCACCGGGCGCAGCGGCAGCACCGCCGCGCAGCCCATGCACTTTCCCCCACGTCGCAGATAGGCAGCCACAGCCCAGTTCCCGCCGTAATCCCGCCGTCGTCCGCAATAGCCGCACGTTGCTCCTCGGGGCATCAGGTGATCGGCGATGAAATTGAGAGCCACGCCCGCCAGCAGACCGAGGACTAGATACTGGATATTGAAGATTAGAAGCAGTAGAGGTTGGGACACTTGTCTACTTGTTTCCTTGTTTCCTTGTTTCCTTGTCTACTTCCCCCAGTTGACAAATGCGGCAAACGAGGTAGAATGGCGGCATGGTAGACTACCGCGATCGCATCAGCGTGGCCGTCTGGATCGTGCTGCTGGGTCTGACGGTCACGCTGCTGGTGAAGATGCCCAGCACCACGCTGATCTGGATCGCCTTTGGCTCACCTCTCAGCGTGGAGCTTTCGGCCAACACGCTGCTGGGAGCGCTTCTGGTCGCCCTGACCACTAGCGCTACCGAGGCCGTCGTGCGGGCTCACCCGTTGGCGCGGGCCGGCCGCTTGCGCAACCGCTGGGTCTTCTGGGCCCTGCCCTGCGCGGTGGTCCTGGTGGCCGCCCTCCTGCTGCCCACAGCGCCCACACGCCTCACCTGGCTGGCCGGCTTGGGCCTGACCGCCGTGGTCCTGGGAGTGACCCTGGCGGCCACGTTCCATGCCATCGCCTCCGAAGGGACAGGGTACCGTCCTGCCCGCATCGCCCTCAACCTGCTGACCTACGCCGCGGTCTTGATCCTCTTCCTCGGCGTGTACCGGCAGCGGGCCCGCAGCCTCTTCTCGGCCACGCTCATCGTGGGCATCAGCGCGCTGTTGGCAGTGGAGGTGCTGCGTGGCACAGAGAAACCCCTGCGCTTCGTGGCCCTCTATGCTCTCATCGTCGGCGTGGTGTTGGGCGAAGCCACCTGGGCTCTGAACTACTGGCGACTGCCGGGCCTCACGGGCGGGCTGCTGCTCCTGATCGGCTTCTACCTGTTGGTGGGAGTGGCATACCAGGGGCTGTTGCGGCGGCTGACCCGGCGAGTGCTGCTGGAGTTCGGATTCGTGGCCGCTGTCAGCCTGGCACTCATCTGGGTCTTTGCACCAAAGTAGACAAGGATGCCCTCTTGTTTCCATGTCTACTTGTGTACTTGTTTCCTCACAACTCGACTTCTATCCCCAGACCCAATTGCCGCGCTGCTGCCAGCACGGCCTGCCCTACGCTCACATCCTGCACGGCGTTGCCCACGGATTTGAAATAGGTGATTTCATCGAGAGACTGACGTCCGGGCGACTGGCCAGCGGCGATCTCGCCCAGTTCCGTCCAGGCCTCGGCTTCGGTAATCAGCCTCTGGCGCAAGGGGATGATGAGATCGCCGGCCTCGGCCAGGCAGGCTTCACGACTGTCCACGACGATGCGCCCCGCCCGCAGTCCCGCCACGTCCACCTCTTGCATCTCCGGCGTGAACGCGCCCACCGCGTTGATGTGCGTTCCTGGCCGCACGTCGCCGCTGTCGAAGACGGGACTGTGAGAAGTGGTGGCCGTGCAGATGACATCCGCCTCTCGCACCGCCGCCGCGGGGGAGGTAGCCACGTCCAGACACGGCGGCATGCCCGGCTGTCCACGCAACTCCCGCACGTATCGTTCCGCTGCCGCCACGTGTGTGTCATACACCCAGGCCTGCTCGATGTCCCGCACCGCGCAGACGGCCGCCAGTTGCGTGCGACCCTGCGCTCCGGCACCGAAGATGGCCACCGTGCGGGCGTCGGGCCGGGCCAGGAAGTCGGTGGCCGCGCCGCTGACCGCGCCCGTGCGCAGCGCCGTCAGATAGGTGCCGTCGAGCAGCGCCTGTGGCTGACCGGTGGCCGAGTTCACCAGCACCACCACAGCGTGGATGGTGGGCAACCCTAGCTCAGCGTTGTGCGGGAAGACGGACACCACCTTGGCGCCCATCCCGCCGCTGGCAGCCAGGTAGGCGGGCATGAACAGGGTCACCGCGTCCCGCTCCGGCACTTCCAGCGGCACGCGCAGCGGCACCGTGGCCTGCCCTGTCGAAAGCTGGGCGAAAGCCTCCTTCACCACCTCGATGGCCTGGTGCATGGTGATGGCCTGTTGCACGTCGGCTTTGGATAACAGGTGTATGTGCATGGTTTCTCTCCCTGCCAGGCGACAAGTCAACAAGGAACCTGGAACTTGAAACCTTCGAACCTGAAACAGCTTCAGGAGACCTCCAACGAGTCTTGGCCACTCGCGTCCAACATCTCCTGCAACAGCCGTTTCGCTTCCTGTGCTGCTTGCCCGCGATGGCTGACGCGGTTTTTCACCTCCGGAGCCAGCTCGGCCATGGTGCAACCGAACTCGGGCATGAAAAAGACGGGGTCGTAACCGAAGCCGTGGCTGCCTTTAGGCTCGTAACCGATGATCCCCTCGCAGCGGCCGGGCGCGGCGCGCACCTCCCCCTCCGGCGTGGCGAGGGCCACCACACAGCGGAAGCGGGTCGTGCGCTCCTCCCAGGGGACGCCATCGAGTTCCCGCAGCAGCTTGCGGTAGCGATCCTCGTCCGAGGCCCCCGGCCCGGCGTAGCGGCTGGAGCGTATCCCCGGCGCACCGTCCAGCGCGTCCACTTCCAGCCCGCTGTCGTCGGCCCAGGTCCACAGGCCGGTGGTCGCGGCATAGGCGGTGGCCTTCAGCACGGCGTTCTCGGCGAAGCTCTCCCCTGTCTCCTCCACGTCGAACTCAATACCCTCGGCGTCGAGGTAGGTGACCTCCAGCGGCAGATCGGCCAGCAACTGGCGGTATTCCCGCACTTTGCCGGCGTTGTGAGTGGCGACCAGCAGTTTGCGCATCGTTCTCCTTGTCGTGGACATCGTTGTCAGCATTGTACCACCTCCCTGCTGAGCTGTCAACCGCCCATCGCATGGCACAGCAGCACCGCTACCATGAAGCGAGGATCGTCAGTTGTCTCCAACCGCCAATCGAGGTATAATGGGCTCGTTGGTTCCAGCGGCTTCATCGGCTGACCAGCTTGGAGCATCCAGCAAGGAACCAGATACCCGTTGGCCCATCACCTCACCCTGGAATTGATCACCGGCACTGCGGACAAGACGCAAGAGATCGGCGAGCGGCTGGGAAGGCTCTTGCAGCCCGGCCACGTCATCGCCCTCATCGGTGAACTGGGCGCGGGCAAAACCTGCCTGACGCAGGGCATCGCCCGCGGGCTGGGCGTGGCGGAGCCGGTCGCCAGTCCCACGTTCATCATCGTCAACGAGTATCGCACGGCCGGTGGCGCAGTGCTCTACCACGTTGACTGCTACCGTTTCCAGGAAGACGGCGTGGCCGAAGCGCTGGCCATCGGCATGGACGAGTTGTTGGGCGGCGATGGCATCTGCGTGGTGGAATGGGCCGAACGCATCGAGCCCCTGCTGCCGCCCGACCGGCTGAACGTGACCCTGGTTTACGTGGATCACACCACCCGCGGCCTGCGCTTCGCGGCCTGCGGCGCACAACACGTGGCCATGTTGAATGATTTGAAAGCGCAAAGGTTCGGAAGTTGACAGTTCAGGGTTCGGCGTTCGGAGTTCGGGGTCAACGCCGAACTCCGAACCTGGAACCTGAAACCGAGTTCCATGTTACTCGCTCTCGATACCGCAACCCGTCTGGCCAGCGTCGCCCTCTACGATGGACAGCGGCTGCTCTCTGAGGCCACCTGGCATTCGGCGCAGCAGCACACCGTGGAGTTGATGCCGCGCCTTGTGGACATGCTGGAACAGGCAGGAGTGACGCCGCAGGCGCTTTCTGCCGTGGCCGTGGCGCTGGGGCCGGGCTCCTTCACCGGGCTGCGCGTCGCCCTCAGCGTGGGCAAAGGACTGGCCGTCGCCCACGACCTGCCGCTGCTGGGCGTGCCCACACTGGACGTCGTCGCCTACCCGCACCGCGGACAGCCGCTGCCGGTCTGCGCCGTGGTGCAGGCGGGCCGCGGGCGGGTCTACTGGGCGCTGTACGATGGGCGGCAAACCGGGTGGCAGCCCCACGGGGAGTATCGCCTCTCGCCCGTCGAGGAGGTTGTGGCCGCCATTGCCGCCACCGGGCGGGAGACCCTGTTCGCCGGGGAGATAGGAGCGAGCACCGCCGCCGCCTTGCGGGAGGGCTTGGGCGAACAGGCGCGGCTGGCCTCGCCGGCGCTGACGCTGCGCCGCGCCGGCTATCTGGCCGAACTGGCCTGGGCGCGCCACCAGCGCGGCGAGCGGGACGATCCAGCGTCCCTTTCGCCCCTCTATCTGCATGAGCCAGCCATCGCCAAGAGGGTGTGAGAGCAACGTGCGGGAGTTTCTGGCCAAGCCATGACCGCTCAGCAGATGCCGCCGCCCATCGAGCCCATGCGTTTGAGTGATGTCGAAGAGGTCATGCGCATCGAGCGAGCGGTTTTCACCACACCGTGGTCGCCGCATGCCTTTCGCTACGACCTGAGCAAGGATCAGCACAGCCACTACTTCGTGCTGCGCGGCTGGGCCGAAGAGATGCCCCCGCTCCTGGGCTACGCCGGCTTCTGGCTCTGGGGCGACGAGGCGCACGTGGGCACCATCGCCGCGCACCCGGACTGGCAGCGGCGCGGCTTGGGAGAGTGGATCCTGCTGGGCGTGGTGCAGCAAGCCGCCGCGCTGCGGGCGGAACTGGTCACCCTGGAAGTGCGCATCTCCAACACACCCGCGCAGACGCTCTATCACAAACTGGGATTTCGGGTGGTCGGCCGTCGTCGTCGCTACTACAGCGACACGGGTGAAGATGGGTTGATCATGACCCTGGAAGGCATGCGCACCCCGATCGTAAGGGCCATGTTGCAGAAACGGCGGGTGGCCGCGCGGCGGCGGCTACAGGCGCAGTTTGCCCTGCCTCCGCCGCAGGCGACACGTCATACGCACCAGGCATCACGAGCTGCGTCGTGATGATGAGACATCCAGCCACGTGCGCGTTGGCCTGCACGTTTCCCACAGGGAGGATATGATGTCCGAAGCAGCCAAAGAACTGGAGACTCTGAACCGACAAATCACCGCCTGCCAGCGCTGTCCGTTGGGACGAATGCGCAACCGCGCCGTGCCCGGCGAAGGCCCTGCCGATGCCCAGATCATGTTCATCGGCGAGGCCCCAGGCTTTCACGAAGATCGTCAGGGGCGGCCCTTCGTGGGCGCGGCGGGCAAGTTTCTGGACGAACTGCTGGCCAGCATCAACATGAAGCGGGAAGACGTGTTCATCGCCAACGTCATCAAGTGCCGGCCGCCGGGCAACCGCGACCCGCAGCCGGACGAGATCGCTGCCTGCCGTCCTTACCTGGACAAACAGATTGACCTGATCCAGCCGCGCATCATCATCACCCTGGGCCGCTTTTCCATGGCCCGCTACTTTCCAGGAGCCAGCATCTCTCGCATCCACGGCCAGCCCAAGCGGTCAGGAGGGCGGATCTTCTACCCCATGTTCCACCCTGCCGCCGCCCTGCACCAGCCTCGCTGGCGTCCCTTGATCGAAGAGGACATGAAACGCATCCCCGAACTGCTGGAGGAACTGGAGGGAGTGGAGATGGAGATGCCGGAGCCGGAGGAGACATACGAGCAGTTGAGTTTGTTCTAAGCAAGTAGACAAGTACACAAGTAGACAAGGAGACAAGGGACGTTCCACGTTCGGGGTTCGGTACTTGACGCCAGACTCCGAACCCCGAACTCCGAACTCAAAGGCGGAGAGATTATGAGCGAAAGAGAGCGTTTGCGAATCGTGCCGCTGGGCGGCGTGGGCGAGATCGGCAAGAACATGATGGCCCTCGAGTATGGCGAGGAGATGCTGCTCATTGATGCCGGCCTCATGTTCCCCGAAAACGACATGCTGGGCATTGACATCGTCATCCCCGATATTTCCTACGTGACGGAGCAGCCGGAACGGCTGCGAGCCATCATCCTTACCCACGGTCACGAAGACCACATTGGTGCGCTGCCCTACGTCCTCTCCAAAGTGGATGCGCCCGTCTACGGCACACAACTGACCCTCGGCCTGGCCGAGGTGAAGCTGCGGGAACATCACCTGCTGGATCGCGTGGAGCTGCACACCATCAGGCCGCGTGATGTGCTGTCGCTGGGATCGTTCGGCGTGGAGTTCTTCCACGTCTGCCATTCCATTCCCGACACCGTCGGACTGGCCATCACGACCCCCGTGGGGCTGGTGGTGCATTCCGGCGACTTCAAGTTCGACCCCCATCCTGTGGACGGTCAGTTGACCGATTTCGCCAAATTGCAGGAACTGGGCGACCGCGGCGTGCTGCTGCTGTTATCCGACTCCACCAACGCCGAACTGCCCGGCTTCACCCCTTCGGAGAAGGAGGTCGGCGAGGCCCTCGAAGGAGTGTTCAGCGCCGCACCGGGGCGAGTGATCATCGCCACCTTCGCCTCCAACGTCTCCCGCGTGCAACAGGTGATCGCCACCGCCCGCCGGCATGGCCGGCGGGTGGGTTTCGTGGGCCGCAGCATGATCAAGAACATGCGCATGGCCAGCCACCTGGGCTACCTGGACATTGATCCCGATGAACTGCTGACGCCGGAGGAGATGAACGGCCTGCCCGATGCACAGGTGACCATCGTCTGCACCGGCAGCCAAGGGGAGCCAACGTCGGCGTTGGTGCGCATGGCCATGGGCGAACAGAGACACATCACCCTGCACCGTGGCGACACGGTGATCCTTTCCGCCGAGCCCATCCCCGGCAACGAAGAACTGATCAACCGCACCATTGACAACCTCTTCCGCGCCGGCGCGGATGTGAACTATCACCTCCTCTCTCCCGTGCACGTGTCGGGGCACGGCAGCCAGGAAGACCAGAAGCTGATGCTCAACCTGACCCGGCCGCGCTACTTCGTGCCCATCCACGGCGAGTATCGGCATCTGGTGCTGCACTCCCGTTTGGCGCAGGAAAGCGGCATTCCCGCCGAGAACATCTTCGTCGTCGAGAGCGGGCAATCGCTGGAACTGGCTGCGGATGCCTGCCATCTGGGAGAGCGGGTGGCCGCCAGCCACGTGCTGGTGGACGGCCTGGGCGTGGGCGACGTCGGCCGCGTGGTGCTGCGGGATCGTTACCAACTGTCCCGCGATGGCTTCCTGGTGGCCATCGTTGCCCTGGATATGGACAGCGGCGAGATCCTGGTAGAACCGGAGATCCTCTCCAGAGGCTTCGTCTACATGCGCGACAGCGAGAAATTGATCGAGCTGGCCCGCGAGCAGGTGTGGCAGGCCCTGGAGCACGTGGGGCCGCGCTCAGTGCTGAGCGCCAAGATCAAGGATGCGCTGGGCGAGCTCTGCTACCAGCAGACCGGCCGCCGGCCCGTCATCCTGCCGGTGGTCATGGAGGTGTAGCACCAGCTTTCTGTAAGCATGGCGGTTTTCGGTTTTTCGGGCGGTTGTGGTATAATACCAATGGCACACATGTTCTACAGCGAGTAGAGGGCGGCATGCTGCGCCCCTACCCACGACATCAAAACTGAAACGACAGGAAAATGGCCAAGAGAGGACGAGGCAAAACACGAGGCGGCGCTGGAGACACGCTGGCCAAACTGCTGCGGGGCGAGGTGATCGGCATCATCTTCCTGGTGCTGGCGGTGTTCACCCTGCTCTGCCTGCCCACGGCCAACCGCGGCAGTGTGACCGCCTGGTGGGTGAACGCGTTGAAGCTGCTCTTCGGCGTCGGCGTCTGGATCAGCCCCTTGGTGTTTGGTCTCATCGGCACCTGGCTGGTGTGGCGTCGCATGGCCAAAGACGCCGAGGTGCGCTTGCGGCGGCCCGCCGGCGTGGCCCTGCTCTTTCTCGTCTTCGTGGCCGCAGCGCACCTGATCGCCAACCCCGCCGATCCCGAAGCCCTGGCCAAGGCGCAGGGCGGCGGTGGCCTGCTGGGCTGGATCATCAGCCAGGGCCTGGTCAGCGCCTTAGGGGTAGCTGGCGCGGCGCTGATCCTCTTCGCCGTCGCCGCGGTGGGCAGCATCCTGGTCTGGGGCGTCAGCCTGGAGGAGTTTGGCGAGGCCGTGCAGCGCGCCGTGGCCCGGCTGCGGCAGCGACGCGAGTTGGGACCGCCACCAGCACCGCTGCCCAGCGGCCAGATCCCCTTCTGGCGGCGCTGGTGGCAGAAGCTGTGGCCGTGGCGCGGCGCGCCAGGGGCAGCCGCGGTGCCTCCTACGATACCGGAGACGCGACCGGTCATGACCACAAGGCCTTCGGATGCCGCGCCGCGCACCATCGAGCCTCGCCTTTTCCCCCGCGTCATCGGCGGCGATCAGGAATGGCGGCTGCCGCCGATCGAGGAGATCCTGGAGGAGTTTTCGGAGCAAGAGATCAGCCGCGAGGACCTGCGCCGCCGGGCGCGCATCATCGAGGAGACCCTGGCCAGCTTCGGCGCGCCGGTGAAGGTGGTGGAAGCCAACCAGGGGCCGGCGGTCACGCAGTTCGGGCTGAAACCGGGCACCGTCCCCCGCCGCACCAGCGATGGGCGCATCAGAGATGCGCGCGTCAAGGTCTCCCAGATCGCCCGGCTGAGCAACGACCTGGCCCTGGCGCTGGCCGCTTCTCCCATCCGCATCGAGACGCCCGTGCCCGGTCGGGACATCGTAGGCGTGGAAGTGCCCAACGTGCAACTCTCCCTCGTCTCCCTGGGCAGCGTGATGCTATCGGACACTTTCCAAACCTTCGAAGGAAAGCTGAAGATCGGTCTGGGCCGGGATGTATCCGGCGCGCCGGCCGTCGCCGACCTGGCGCTGATGCCGCACCTGCTCATCGCCGGCGCCACCGGATCGGGCAAGTCGGTGTGCATCAATGCCATCGTCACCTGCCTGCTGTGCACGCACACGCCGCGCACGCTGCGCTTCCTGATGATTGACCCCAAGATGGTTGAGCTGGCCCTCTTCAATGGCATCCCCCATCTGATCGCCCCCGTGGTGGTGGAACTGGAGCGGGTGGTGAACGTGCTGCGCTGGGCCACGCGGGAGATGGACCGCCGCTACCGGCTGTTCAACAAGGCCGGGGCACGCCATCTGGACAGCTACAACGAGATGCTGGCCAGCCGCGGCGAGCCGATCTTGCCTTACATCATCGTCGTCATTGACGAATTGGCCGACCTGATGATGATCGCTGCCGACGAGGTGGAGCGCTACGTCTGTCGCATCGCCCAGATGGCCCGCGCTACAGGCATTCACCTCATCATCGCCACGCAGCGTCCCAGCGTGGACGTGGTCACCGGGCTGATCAAGGCCAACTTCCCCGCCCGCATCGCCTTCGCCGTCACCTCGCAGGTGGACAGCCGTGTGATCCTCGATCAGCCCGGAGCGGAGCGGTTGCTGGGCCGCGGCGACATGCTGCTCATGACGCCGGATTCCAGCAAGCTGGCGCGCTTGCAAGGATGCTTCGTCTCCGACCGCGAGCTGAAGCGGCTGGTGCGCTTCTGGAAAGGCGTGCGTGCTCCTGAGCCCTTGCCGGAGGGGATGCCACCGCAACCCTTCCGTCCGCAGGAGATGATCCAACAACCACTGTGGGAAGAGATGATTGCACGGGAGCAGGAAGCCAGCAGCAAGGACGACCTCTACGATCAGGCGGTGCAGGTTGTGCGCAAGGCCAACCGGGCGTCTGTATCCCTGTTGCAGCGGCGGTTGCGCATCGGCTACTCCCGCGCCGCCCGGCTCATTGATACGTTGGAGGAAGAAGGGGTCATCGGAGCGGCCCAGTCGGGCGGCCGCGGACGCGAGGTCCTGCCGCCGGCCGAAGGGAAGAGAAGGCCATAGGCCGACGGTCATGAGCTCCCCCCACATCTTGTATCTCCAGCGGCGTAGGACCCCCTTGCTGTCTTATTGTCACGGAGACCACCATGTGTAGGGGCGACCCTTGCGGTCGCCCTCTGGAAGCATTGTGTTGTCGTGATAGTAAGACAGCCGGGGCGTAGGACCAGCCGTAGTAGCCCTGCCAGCGGTTCGTCACCCTGATTTGCGACATCCGTCTCCTGACTTGCCCAGATTCGCAGGATGAGTTATAATGTGCCCGGCAAGCTCCTGCCCATTTGTACTTCTCAATCACGGCAAAGCACAGCACAGCACGGGGACCCATCGCGGGAACAACGGTGTGTGCAGCAAGTTTCACAACTCAGTGCCGACGAACAGTGGAAAGGGGGTGGTCAAAAGACGACATCAGAACAGATCGCATCCTGCGATGCGAAAATCATCACCGGCCGGTTACAAACCAACCCATCACACATCAACATGTATTGAGGAGGAGAATCTCAAATGCGTAAACTACTGTTTTTTGTCATGACTGGCTTGGTCGTGCTCTCGCTGTTGGTATCGGCCTGCGGACGGGCCACCCCCGAACCGACACCGGTTCCCCCCAAACCGACACCTGTACCGGAAGAGAAGTTCAAGGTGGGCATGGTTTCGGACGTGGGCGGCATTGACGATGCCAGCTTCAACGAGAACACCTGGAAGGGGTTGCAGGACGCCGTCGACGCCTTGGGCGTTGAGGCCGCCTTCCTGGAATCCCAGGCCCAGGCCGACTACGAGCCCAACATCATCGAGTTCGCCGAGCAGGGCTACGACATGATCATCACCGTGGGCTTCCTGCTGGGCGATGCCACCTACAAGATGGCCGCGCAGTACCCCGACGTCAAGTTCGCCATCGTGGACTACCCCGCCGATCCCAACCTCACCAACCTGAAGGGTATCCTGTTCAACGTGGATGAGGCGTCCTTCCCCGTCGGCTATCTGGCAGCGGCCATGGCTGATGAGTTGGACTCTGAAGGCCCGGCGGTAAGCTACATCGGCGGCATGCAGATCCCGCCCGTGGAGCAGTTCATCGCCGCCTACGAGGCCGGCGTCGAGTACTACAACGAAAAGTACGGCAAGGACGTCGGGTTCACCGGTGTCTACGTCGGCGACTTCGAGGCGCCCGACCAGGGCAAGATCCAGGCCAACTCGCTCATTGATGAGGGCGCCGACATCATCATGGGCGTGGGTGGCAAGACGGGCAACGGCGGCATCGCCGCAGCCAAGGAGCGGGGCAAGTGGGGCGTCGGCGTAGACGTGGACCAGTACTACACCCTGCCCAACGAGAAGGACATCCTCGTGACCAGCACCGTGAAGCGGCTGGATAAGGCCGTCTTCAGCGTCATCAAGGATGCCGTCGAGGGGACCTTCACCGGCGGCGATAACTACATCGCCACCCTGGCCAATGAAGGTGTGGGCGTGGGTCCCTTCCACGACTTCGAGGACAAGGTGCCTGACAACATCAAGGCTGACCTGGCGGAGATCCAGGCTGCCATCATCGCCGGAATGATCGCCACGGGCTGGCCGCCGGAGGCCGCGCCACCCGAGGTTGCCTTCAAGGTCGGCATGGTTTCGGACGTGGGCGGCATTGACGATGCCAGCTTCAACGAGAACACCTGGAAGGGGTTGCAGGACGCCGTCGACGCCTTGGGCGTTGAGGCCGCCTTCCTGGAATCCCAGGCCCAGGCCGACTACGAGCCCAACATCATCGAGTTCGCCGAGCAGGGCTACGACATGATCATCACCGTGGGCTTCCTGCTGGGCGATGCCACCTACAAGATGGCCGCGCAGTACCCCGACGTCAAGTTCGCCATCGTGGACTACCCCGCCGATCCCAACCTCACCAACCTGAAGGGTATCCTGTTCAACGTGGATGAGGCGTCCTTCCCCGTCGGCTATCTGGCAGCGGCCATGGCTGATGAGTTGGACTCTGAAGGCCCGGCGGTAAGCTACATCGGCGGCATGCAGATCCCGCCCGTGGAGCAGTTCATCGCCGCCTACGAGGCCGGCGTCGAGTACTACAACGAAAAGTACGGCAAGGACGTCGGGTTCACCGGTGTCTACGTCGGCGACTTCGAGGCGCCCGACCAGGGCAAGATCCAGGCCAACTCGCTCATTGATGAGGGCGCCGACATCATCATGGGCGTGGGTGGCAAGACGGGCAACGGCGGCATCGCCGCAGCCAAGGAGCGGGGCAAGTGGGGCGTCGGCGTAGACGTGGACCAGTACTACACCCTGCCCAACGAGAAGGACATCCTCGTGACCAGCACCGTGAAGCGGCTGGATAAGGCCGTCTTCAGCGTCATCAAGGATGCCGTCGAGGGGACCTTCACCGGCGGCGATAACTACATCGCCACCCTGGCCAATGAAGGTGTGGGCGTGGGTCCCTTCCACGACTTCGAGGACAAGGTGCCCGACAACATCAAGGCCGACTTGGCGGAGATCCAGGCTGCCATTATCGCCGGCGAACTGGCGACGGGCTGGCCGCCACCGGCGCCGCCCGCCGCGGGTGATCTGGGCACCGAGGAGAACCCCATCATCTGGTCCTTCGTCCCCTCCGGCGAGATGGAGCGCGTGGCGGCGGGTGCCGAATCGGTCGCTGACCTGATCTACAAGGAGACCGGGCTGGTCATCGAGACCAGCGTGGCCACCGAGTACGCCGGCGTCATCGAGGCCATGTGCGCCGATCCACCGAAGGCTCACATGGCGTCCCTGGCCACCTTCAGCTACGTGCTGGCCGCCGATAAGGGGTGTGCGGAGGCGGAACTGGTCTCCGTGCGCTACGGCAGCCCCACCTACAACGGCCAGCTCATCGTTCGCGCCGACAGTGGCATCAAGGAGATCACCGACCTGGAAGGCAAGACCTTCTGCCGGCCTGATCCGCTCTCCACCAGCGGCTGGATCATCCCCATGCTCACCCTGCGTGCTGCGGGGATTGACACCGATACCGATCTGGCCGAGGTCGTGGATGCTGGCAGCCACGATGGCGTCGCTTCCGCCGTGTACAACGGTGATTGCGACGTCGGCGCCACCTACGTGGACGCCCGCACGCGGATCGAGGCAGACTATCCCGACGTGATGGAGCAGGTCATCGTCATCGCCCTCACTGAGGACATCCCC
This sequence comes from Chloroflexota bacterium, assembly GCA_014383605.1. The sequence goes on along the minus strand of JACNHM010000383.1, from coordinate 2,914 downwards.
AACGACGGTGTGCAGTATGTATCCAGCTTCCCGCGAGAACTGCGCGACAAGATCAACGCCGCGCTGTTGAAGATCGCCGAGACCGACGAGGGTAAGGAGGCTCTCGATACGGCGTATCAGTGGGCGGCCCTGATGCAAATGGACGATACTTTCTACGATCCGTTCCGCCAGATGCTCAGCGCTTCGGGCTTGAACATCGAGGACCTGCAGTAGCTCAATGACGGTCCCCAGGGACCGTTGACCGATCAACAGAAGAAGGGGGGACAACGGTCCCCCCTTCTCAGTATCGAGGTCTTGATGCAAGGCTCTAGCGCCCATCCCCGGGCGCTGTCGTGGCGGCCCGAGGCTTCGTCGTGAGTTCAGCCAAACGGACGGGCCTCGCAGCTTACATCCATGATTTCAGTTTCATTGGACAGAGGGCGAGTATGCTAGAAGTCAAGCATTTGACCAAAGTCTACAACGATGGCACGGTGGCGCTGAAGGATGTCAGCTTCACTGTGCAGGATGGTGAGTTCCTGGTCATCATCGGCCTGAGCGGTGCGGGCAAGTCTACTCTCTTGCGTTGTATCAACCGGCTGATCGAGCCCACCGAAGGGCAGATCATCTGGGATGGAGTAGACGTAACCGCCGCTTCGCCACCGCAACTGCGTGAGATTCGCCGCCGCATCGGTATGATCTTCCAGCACTTCAACCTGGTCAACCGTTCCTCGGTGTTGACCAACATCCTCGCCGGCCGCTTGGGGTACGTGAGCCCTTGGGCCAGCCTGGTTAATCGCTTCCCCGCCGAAGATCACGGGCGCGCCAGGCAGGCACTGAAGCGTCTGGGGATCGCCGACCAGGCGCACAAGCGGGCCGACGAGCTGAGCGGCGGGCAGCAGCAGCGGGTGGGCGTCGCCCGGGCGCTGATGCAGGAGCCCCGCATGATCCTGGCCGATGAGCCGGTGGCCAGCCTCGACCCGGTGCTGGCCCATTCCATCCTGGGCTACCTGGAGCGGCTCAACCAGGATGACGACATCACCATTCTCTGCACCTTGCACTACCTGGACCTGATCCAACGCTATTCCACGCGGGTCATTGGTCTGCGCGATGGCGAGTTGGTGTACCGGGGCTCGCGTGAGGATATTCGCCGCATGACCGATGAGCAATTCAAGGAGATCTACGGCGAGGAGGCAGTGCGGGTCAGCGCCGGGCTTACACTTACAGAGGAGGGTACCTGACCATGGCCGAGAAACGGTACGCCAAAGAACCTTCTGTACAGCCCAGCCTGGTGTCGCCTCCTCTCGCGGGGCTATTGTCGCTTTTCGTCCCTGGCTTGGGTCAGATCCTGGCTCGACAGGCTCGCCGTGGCTTGTTGCTGCTGGTCAGTCTGGTCAGCAGCGGCTTGCTCCTGGTCTGGCGCATGAACCTCGCCGCCCGCCGAGAAGTGGGAGCGCTGAACATCTTTCGCAAGGCCATCAGCTTGCAGCCTCTCCTGGCTGCCTTGGCCGGTGCGCTGATCTTGCTCTGGCTGTGGATCGCCTGGGATGCCTACCAGCAGGCCCGGCCAGGCCGTCGCGCTGGCGCTGGCGTCTTTGCGCTGGTGGTTCTTCTGTTCTTCGCCCTGGGATGGCAGATCACCAAGATCGACTTACACAAGCTGGTCACTGAGTTCGACGATGCTGTGCCGGCGATGACCAAGGTGCTCTGGCCGTGGGAGAAAGCGGTCACCCGGGAAAAGAGCGTGCTCATGGGCGCGGCCGATATCGGCGTGCCCTGTGATGACAATCCGCCGCTGCCGCCGGAAGAAGTGCCCGACCAGCCTTACGTCGTGGCGGAGCCCACCTGTGGTGAGTTGTCCTATCAGGATGAATCGTACAAGATGGTAGAGGGCACGCCGCTGACCCTACGCGGCCGGGGTTTCGAACCCAACACGGAAACGGAGATCTGGTGGCAGGACTCCATGAACAACGAATTCCGGGTTCGGCAAGAGGGCGAATATCTCAAGACCACCACCGACGGCGAAGGGGCGTTCGAGCTGCAGGTCATTATGCCCTATCGGCTGATTCCTCCCAGTGCAGCCAAGAGGACTCAGATGCACCAGATCCAGGCGCAGCAGGTCAGCGAAGTGGGCGGACTCATGCCCAGCCCGGAGTTGAAGCTGGCCATCGAGAAGATGGTGGAGACGATCTTCCTGGGGTTGATGGCTACGCTGTTTGGCATCGTATTGGCGGTTCCCGTGAGCTTCTTCGCCGCCCGCAACCTGATGGGGGGTTCCTCGCTCACCATGGCCATCTACGTCCTGGTTCGCACGGTGCTCAACATCATCCGTTCCATTGAGCCGCTGATCTGGGCCATCATCGCCGTGCTGTGGGTGGGGTTGGGGCCGTTCGCAGGCATCATCGCCCTCACGGTGCACAGCATCGCCGCTCTGGGAAAGCTGTACTCGGAATCCATTGAGAGCATTGATCCCGGTCCCATTGAGGCCCTCCAGGCCACCGGCGCCAACCGGCTGCAGACGATCATGTACGCGGTGGTGCCACAGGTGCTTCCACCTTTCATTTCATTCACCATCTACCGCTGGGATATCAACGTGCGCATGTCCACCATCATCGGCGCGGTGGGCGGTGGAGGCATCGGCTTCCTGCTCATCCAGTGGATCCGCTTGCTGGACTATCGCTCGGCAGGCATTGCCGTCTGGTTCATCGCCATCACCGTGGCGGTACTCGACTATGTCAGCGCAGAGATTCGCGAGCGTTTCGTGTAGGCTGCGTGGCGCATGTGCTCTGTCTCTTCGCGCAGCACATATTGCAGATCAGGATATCCAAAGCACAATCGCTTAGCCAGACCCCACAACATCCTCACACTTCAGGGAGAAGTCTCATGCCTCCTGTCCTCGAACTACGCGATATCACCAAACGATTCCCCGGCGTCCTGG
>JACNHM010000428.1 GCA_014383605.1 Chloroflexota bacterium | reverse complement strand
ACTTCCTCTACCAGTGGTTCGGCGCTCGCTGGCCGCTGGTCTTTGGCCTGATCTTTATCGCGCTGGTCATGTTCTTGCCCTACGGCATCGTCGGCACCTGGCGGCTGCGCAGGCTGGAGGGGAAACAAGGCTGGCAGCGCTTGCTGCGCCTGCTGGGCCTCAGAAAAGGGGAGTGAACGACCCGTCCTCAAGTCCCATCGCCCCCTGGGAGCACCAGATTCCCCCAAGCCCCCTGATGATTCGGGGGGTCTTTTTTTGCCCAAAGGCCGCGATACCCGTATAATAACCGCCAGAAGGTATTGACTCTTCGAACCTGAGCACAGCGTGGTCACCCGGTAAGCTTGCATGACCTGCCATGCTCACGTCTAGGACACTGCCTTTTTTTGTGCACATTTGCTGACGGGGGAAAGAGCCTATGATTGACGTCACCGATGTAAGCAAGTCCTACGGCCCCGTGCAGGCGCTGCGGGGGATCACCTTCCACATCGCGCCGGGAGAGATCGTCGGGCTGCTCGGCCCCAACGGCGCCGGCAAGACCACGGTCATGAAGATCCTCACCGGCTACCTGCAGCCCGACGAGGGCACCGTCACCGTGAACGACCTGGACGTGCTGACGCACACCCGCCAGGTGCAGGCGCAGATCGGTTACTTGCCGGAAACCGCCCCCCTCTACCCGGAGCTTTCCGTGCAGGCCTATCTCAAGATGATGGCCGAGCTGCGCCAGATTCCGGAAGATGACCAACGAGCGTATCTGTCGGAAGCGGTTTACGCCACCGGCCTGAAGGATCACCTGGTCCGTCCCATCGGCCAACTGAGCAAGGGCTTCCGCCAGCGCGTGGGACTGGCGCAGGCCATTCTGCACCAGCCACGGCTGCTGATCCTGGATGAGCCCACCATTGGCCTGGACCCCACCCAGGTCGTGGAAGTCCGCCGCTTGATCCGCCGCCTGGCGGAGCACAGCACAGTGCTCTTCTCCACCCACATCCTCTCCGAGGTGGAAGCCCTCTGCGACCGGGTCATCATCCTCATGAACGGCGAGATCAAGGCCGATGCGCGGCTTTCGGAGTTGGCGGCCACGCCGGATGCGGTGCTGGTATTGGACAGGGCCCCGAAAGGCGTGTTCAAGGCACTGCGCAGCCTGAGCGGCGTGCGGGGCGTCGAGCAGATCCAGACGCCCGACGGCTATCCGACCTATCGCGTCCTGGGCCAGGCTGATGATGGCGCCGATCTCTGCCCGGTCATCTACAACCTGGTGAAAGAAAAGGATTGGCCGCTGCGCGAGCTGCGCCGGGAAGTGCGCACGCTGGAAACTGTCTTCAACGAACTGGCTATGGCTGCGTAGACCCTTGCGAAGGTTCGTGAAAAGGTCTGAAACCAGAACAGATTCAGACCAGGCAACTGACCTGTCGTCAGGGCCAGTCACAACCTTCGCAAGTTTGAGAAGCGAGGCGTTGCTTATGAAACAGACACTCTCCATCACACGCAAAGAAATCGAAGGCTACTTTGGATCGCCCATGGCGCTCATCTTCGTGGGCGCCTTCCTGGCGGTCACCCTGTTCTCCTTCTTCTGGGTGGATACCTTCTTCGCCCGCGGCATCGCCGACGTGCGGCCACTCTTCCGTTGGATGCCGCTGATGATGATCTTCCTGGTGGCGGCGCTGACCATGCGCCAGTGGAGCGAAGAACAGCGCTCTGGCACGCTGGAGGTGCTGATGACGCTGCCCGTCCGCCCCATCCAGTTGGTCGTGGGCAAGTTCCTGGCCGTCATGGCTCTGGTCGTCGTTGCCCTGGCGCTGACCCTCTTCCTGCCCATCACCGTCTCGCTGCTGGGCAACCTGGACTGGGGCCCGGTGTTCGGCGGCTACCTGGCGGCCATCCTGCTGGCGGCGGCCTACGCGGCCATCGGACTCTTCGTCTCCTCCCGCACCGACAACCAGATCGTCGCCCTCATCCTGACCGTGCTAGTCTGCGGCCTCTTTTACCTGCTCGGCTCCGGCGGCGTGACCGACTTCGTGGGCGACCGCTTCGGCGAGATTCTGCGGGCCATCGGCTCCGGCAGCCGCTTCGAATCCATCCAGCGAGGTGTGATAGACCTGCGCGACCTGCTCTACTACCTCTCGCTGACCGGCATCTTTCTGATGCTCAACGTGCTCTCGCTGGACAGCAAGCGCTGGAGCACGGGCGAGCGCACGCGGCCGCACCGTATCGCGGTGACCCTCACCACACTGCTGGTGGTGGCCAACCTGCTCCTGCTCAACGTCTGGCTCTACCCGCTGCGCGGGCTGCGGCTCGATCTCACAGCCCAGCGGGAATACAGCCTCTCGCCGACCACCCGCGATCTGCTGGGCAATCTGCAGGAGCCGCTGCTGCTGCGCGGCTACTTCAGCGAAAAGACGCATCCGCTGCTGGCGCCGCTGGTGCCCCGTATCCGCGACATGCTGCAGGAGTACGAAGTCGCCTCCGGCGGCCGGGTGGAGCTGGACATCGTAGACCCGGCCAGAGACCCGGACAAGGAAGCCGAGGCCAACCAGACCTACGGCATCCGGCCGCTGCCTTTCCAGGTGGCCGGGCGCTACGAGACCTCCATCATCAACTCCTACTTCGACGTCCTGGTGCGCTACGGCGACCAGCACGAGACGCTCAACTTCCAGGACCTCATCGAGGTGGAGCCGCAGCGCGATGGCAACATAGACGTGCGCTTGCGCAACCTGGAATACGACCTCACCAGTGCCATCAAGAAGGTGGTCTACGGCTTCCAGAGCGTGGAGGCGGTGCTGGCGGCGCTGGACACGCCTGCCGAGTTGACCCTTTACAGTACCCCGAACACCCTGCCGGCATGGCTGGCCGATGTCCCGGCGACCATCGAAAAGGTGGCGCGAGACATCAGCAACGAAGCCCCGGGCAAGTTCACCTACAGTATGGTTGACCCCAGCGATCCCAACAGTTCCATCACGCCTCAGGGACTGTACGACCGCTACGGGATGCAGCCGTTCATGGCCTCGCTCTTCTCCGGCGAAAGCTACTACCTGCACATGCTGCTGCAGGCCGGCGATCAGGCGCAGGTGGTTTATCCCTCCGGCGAGCTGAGCGAGGCGGACGTGCGCACGGCCATCGAAGCGACCCTCAAGCGGGCCTCACCGGGCTTCCTCCAGGTGGTGGGACTGTGGACGCCGCCGGCCCAGCCGACGCAGGATATGTTCGGGCAGACGCAGCCGCCGCTGTCCAGTTGGCAGGAGCTGAGCGCGGCCCTGCGCCAGGAGTACGAGGTGCGCAACGTAGACCTGAGCCGCGGGCAGGTGCCGGCGGACGTGGACGTGCTGGCGGTCGTCGCCCCGCAGGGCCTGACCGACAAGGAGCGCTTCGCCATTGACCAATACCTGATGCGCGGCGGCTCGGTCGTGGTGGCCGCCGGCAACTACGGCATCAGCCTTGATCAGTTCGCCGGCGGACTGGCGCTGAAGCCTCTGGAAGACGGCCTGCGCGAAATGCTGGCCAGCTACGGCATCCAGGTCGAGGAATCGCTGGTGCTGGACCCGCAGAACGAGCCCTTCCCCATCCCGGTCGTGCGACAGGTAGGCGGCTTCCAGGTGCAGGAGATCCAGGCCGTGGACTACCCCTTCTTCGTGGACGTGCGCGCCGATGGCATGGCCTCGGGCAACCCCATCGTCTCCAACCTGCCCGCCGTGACACTCAGCTGGGCCTCGCCCATCACCCTTGACGAGGCCAAAAATGCTGATCGCCAGGTCACAACGCTGCTGCAATCCAGCCCCGCCTCCTGGACGCAGGCCGACATCAACATCCAACCCAACTTCGATCTCTACCCAGGCCTGGGCTTCCCCGTGGGGAGCGAGCAAGCCCCCCGCACGCTGGCTGTCTCCCTCCAGGGCTCCTTCGAGAGCTTCTTCAAGGACAAGCCCTCACCCTTCGCCGCGGACGCCGGCGAAGGAGAGACCGCACCTGATGAACCCATTCCGGGGACTATCGAGGCCTCGCCGGACACAGCGCGGCTGATCGTGTTTGGCAGCGCCGAATTCCTGGACGACACCGTCTTCGACATCTCCTCCCGGCTCACGATGGACCGCTACCTCAACAGTCTGAAGCTGGTACAGAATGCGGTGGCCTGGGCCACGGAGGACCTGGACCTGCTCAACATCCGCTCGCGGGGAACCTACGCACGGGTGCTCAACCCCATGACCGAGAGCGAGCAATCGCTGTGGGAAGGCACCAACTACGCCATCGCCCTGCTGGCGTTGATCGTCATCGGCGTGCTGTGGAGCGCCCGGCGCCGCAACGAGCAACCGATCCAATTAACAATGGCCAATGACCAATAACGCACCGCGTTTTACGTTTCACGTTTTACGTTTTACGCATTACGAGAGGTAAGCCATGAAACGCCACCATCAAATCCTACTCGGCATCCTGGCCGTCCAAATCATCCTCAGCGTCATCGTCTTCTGGCCCCGCTCGGCGGCCACCGGCCAGAGCGAGCCGCTCTTCGCCGACCTGGCGAGCGACGACATCGTGGGCCTGACCATCGCCGACGCCGAGGGCAAGTCCATCGCCTTACGCAAAGTCACCGGCGAGTGGGTCTTGCCCGAAGCGGACGACTACCCCGCCCAGGCGGACAAAGTCACGCCCCTGCTGGAAGACATCGTGGGCCTCACCACGGCGCGGCTGGTGACCCGCACCGCTGCCAGCCACAAGCAGCTCCAGGTCGCCCCCGACGACTTCCAGCGGCGCATAGAGTTCGAGACCGCCGACGGAGCGAAGCAGGCCTTCTACCTGGGCTCTTCGCCCAGTTACGGCGCTACCCATTTCCGCCGGGCTGACCGGAACGAGACGTACCTGACCAACGATATCACCATCTGGGAGGCCAACGTCGCGGCGGCCTCCTGGATTGATACGGTCTACCTGAGCGTCCCACAGGAGGACGTCACCAAGATGACGCTGGAAAACGGCAATGGCACGTTTGTCTTCACGAAGGATGACGCCGGCCAGTGGAGCATGGCCGGGCTGGCCGAGGACGAAATCTTGGACGACGTGAAGGTCGGCGCCGCCGTGCGGCAGGCCGCGGCGGTCACCATGCTCAGGCCGCTGGGCAAGGAAGCGCAAGCCGCCTACGGGATGGACGCGCCGCAGGCCGAGGTGACTCTGGAGACCGACGAGAAAACCATCACCCTGCGCGTGGGGGCCCAAGACCCCACCGACAAAAGCTACGTCGTCATCTCCTCCGAGTCGCCCTACTACGTGCGGGGCTCTGAATACACCGGCAGGCAGTGGGTGGAGAAGACAGGCGAGGATTTCCTTCAGGTGGAGCCGACGCCGACACCGGAGGATAACACAAGCTCGTCGTAGCCGTGGTCGCCTGGTCGGTCAGTCCCGTCATCGGCAAATCACCTGACGACGCGACCATCTGACCAGGCGACGACCCAAGCACGCCAGCACCGCGCACAAATGGCCGCGGTGGTTTGGCGCTATGCTCGCACTGTGGTACAATCGCGCCGATCGCAGGTGCGCCCTTGACAAGTCCATCCCCGCTCACAAGGAGGTGTCGGGCCTTTTCTCATCTTTCAAATGACCTTTCGGCTACGCCGAGAGGTTTTTTATGTCAAAAACATGTGCAAAGGAGAACCCCATGTCCAAAGAAGAATTGAATCCTTTCAAGATCGCCCAGCAACAGTTCGATCAAGCAGCCAAGTTGCTGCACCTGGAAGAGCCGATGCGCCTCTTCCTGCGGGAACCGATGCGTGAATTCCACGTCACCTTCCCGGTGAAAATGGACGATGGCAGCGTCAGGATCTTCAAAGGCTTTCGCGTGCAGTACAACGACGCCCGCGGCCCCACGAAGGGCGGGCTGCGCTTCCACCCCGACGAGACCATTGACACGGTGCGGGCGCTGGCGGCCTGGATGACCTGGAAGTGTTCCGTGGTGGACATTCCCCTGGGCGGCGGCAAGGGCGGCGTCATCTGCAACCCCAAGGAAATGTCCAAGTTTGAGCTAGAGCGCTTGAGCCGCGGCTACATCCGTGCTTTGGGCCATTACATCGGCCCCGAGACCGACGTGCCAGCGCCGGACGTGTACACCGATTCCCAGGTCATGGCCTGGATGATGGACGAGTACAGCATGATGACCGGCTACAACGTGCCCGGTGTCATCACCGGCAAGCCGCTGGAGCTGGGCGGCTCGGCAGGGCGCGGCGACGCCACAGCCAGAGGCGGCATGTACTGCATCCGCGAGGCTGCCGAGGTGCTGGGCATTGGTCTGAGCCAGGCTACGGTGGCCATCCAGGGCTACGGCAACGCCGGCCAGTTTGCTCACAAGCTCATGGTCGAGATGTTCGGCTCCCAGGTGGTGGCAGTGTCCGACTCCAAAGGCGGCATTTACAACCCCGAGGGACTCGATTTCGAGGCTGCCGTCGCCCACAAGAGAGCGACTCGCTCCGTCGTCAATTTCCCTGGGGCCACGAACATCAGCAACGAGGAGCTTTTGGAGCTGGACGTGGACATCCTGATCCCGGCGGCGCTGGAAAACGTCATCACCGCCGAGAACGCACCGCGCATCAAGGCCAAGATCTCGGCCGAGCTGGCCAACGGCCCTACGACGCCGGAAGCCGACGATATCCTGCGCCAGAACGGCGTCTACATCATCCCCGACTTCCTGTGCAACGCCGGCGGCGTGACCGTCTCCTACTTCGAGCAAGTGCAGAATGCCTACGACTTCTATTGGAAGCTGGAGAAGGTCTACGAGCAACTGGATGAGAAGATGACCAAGGCCTTCCACGCCGTGCACGAGATGGTGCAGAAGCACCAGGTCCACAACCGCATGGGGGCCTACATGGTGGCCGTGGCCCGCGTGGCCGAGG
>JACNHM010000542.1 GCA_014383605.1 Chloroflexota bacterium | reverse complement strand
AAGCCGACTGACCAGTCCTAAGCGATGTTCATACTTGCACTGTTCTTCATTGCTGAAACGGAGCCGTATGACGTGGCGCAGGCTCAGCGCCAACTCGCCAATGCTGGGAAGCGGCTCCCCAAGTATGCCAACCAAGAAGAGCAGCACCAGCGGTTGCTCGACGACGGACAGATCGACAAGCACGAGTTCAACATCCTGAACAGCCGTACGCAGCGTTTACGCCGGCAGACGACGCGCCAGATTAAGAAGCTGAAAACCGAACTGGACAGCGTGGAGGTGGATGAAAAGGGGCAAACGGTTCGATCGTACACTACCCATGTCTTGGACCTGCGCAAGTTGACCCTGTTGACCCTCTTCAAGACCCACGCCCTGGTGGCGTTGCATATCTTGGCCCAGCAACTCGGCCTGGATGGTGCTGGCCCTGAACGCTTGCGCCGTCAATTCTTGCCCTTCGGTGACCGGGTCGAATTTGACCATGAGCGGCGGATCGTGACGGTCTATGCGCAACGATTTCCGCGCGCTCGAACGCGGCAGGCCTACGAACGATTGTGCGCCTTGCTGGACGATCTCCCCGTGACGTTCGAGCGCAATGGGATCAGCTACCGGGTACGTTTCAGTTGGTAAAGTGCAAAGCAAAATGACAGAACACGAAGACAACACTATGGGCACGTTTCTCGCCTAACCGGAAATCTCTATGACAGGAAGAACAAGGCTGGCGTGCTGCACCAACTAGGGGTGCTAGCCCAGGATCAGGGGGACTACGCCGCCGCTCGCCACTTCTACCAGCAGAGCCTTGAATCCTTCCAGGCCCTGGGGGACCGGGCGAGGCTGAGCAAGAGCTATCACCAACTGGGGATGTTGGCCCAGGATCAGGGGGACTACGCCGCCGCTCGCCACTTCTACCAGCAGAGCCTTGAATCTTTCCAGGCCCTGGGGGATCGGGTGGGTGTGGCTGCAAGCTATCACCAACTGGGTCTGCTGGCCCAGGATCAGGGTGACTACACTGCTGCCCGCCGCTTCTACCAGCAGAGCCTCGACATCAAACAGACCCTGGGGGACCGGGCCGGGGAAGCCTTCTCGTGCGCCCAACTGGCCCTGCTGGAAGAGGCAGTCAATAACCTGGATGCGGCTTGCCAGTTAACGTCGAAGGCCACCGAGATTTTCAGTGAGATCCGGGCACCACACCTTCACCAACGCGCCCTGGAACAACTGCGCCGACTGGAAGAGAATCGCCGAAATAAGCCGTGATCCGCAATCGGTGATTGAGTCACGGAGATGAACCATGTCTGACAACATCCATGCTCACCAACCATCCGCACCGCCATTCGACCCACTGGAAGGAGTCCAGGCTGGCGGACCAGCCGGGGCCATCCCGTTCGTCTACGGCCACCCTGACCCCGATCTCCTCCCGGTGGAGAAGATCATCGCCGCCACCGAGCGGGCGTTGCGGGCACGGGGACGGCTGGCCCTGCAATACGGCCCCGAACAGGGGTACGGCCCCCTGCTCGATTACCTGATAGGCAAGGTCGAACGGGACGAAGGGCTGCGCATCGCCCGAGCCAACATCATGCTCTGCGCCGGCGCGGCCCAGGGGCTGGACACCGTAGCCCGTCTCTTTGCCCGCCCCGGCGACGTGGTGCTGGTGGAGGCCCCCAGCTATCACGAGGCCATCGGCACGCTGCGCGACCACCCCGTGGAGCTGAGACAGTCGCCGATTGACGACCACGGGCTGGTGGTCGAGGCCCTGGCCGAGCAGTTGGACGCGCTGAGCCGGGCCGGGCGGCGGGTCGCCTTCCTCTACACCATCCCTACCTTCCAGAACCCGGCTGGCATCACCCTGACGGTGGAACGCAGGAAGGCCCTGGTGGAACTGGCCGTTGAGCGGGGGTTGCTCCTGGTGGAGGACGACGTCTACCGCGACCTCTGTTTCGAGGGGCGGGTGCCCCCTTCCCTGTTCGAGCTGGCCGGAGAGCGAGGGGTGATCCGGCTGGGGAGCTTCTCCAAAATACTGGCCGCCGGTCTGCGGCTGGGCTGGATCATCGCCGAAGCGGAGGTGATCCGGCGGATGGTCGGCTGTGGGCTGAAGGGGAACGAGGGGGGAGCCAACCCCTTCGTGGCCCACGTGGTGTCCGCTTTCTGCCAGGAGGGGTGGCTGGAGCCGCACATCGCCCAGTTGGTGGCCCGCTACCGGGCCCGGCGGGACGCGCTGCTGAAGGCTCTGGAGCAGGAGATGCCCGACGGCGTGCACTGGACCCGCCCGACCGGCGGCTTCTTCCTCTGGCTGACCCTGCCCGAGCCGCTGGAGGCCGAGGCGGTGCTGGCCGAGGCCACGGAGCGGGGAGTCCTATTCGCGCCGGGCGTGCGCTTCTTCGCCGAGCCGTCGGGGAGAGGCGGCCGGCGCAACCTCCGCCTCCCCTTCAGCTTCCTCTCCGAGACCCAGATGGCCGCGGGGGTGCGAGCTTTGGCAGCAGTGATACGGGAGCAGCGGATAGATTAGAGCGGCCTTAAGATAATGATAGCGGCTGGCCCTCACTTTCCCCCCTTCCTCATCTCCAGATCTTGCGACTTCACTGAGACGGGGAATGGAGAGGGCCTTTGTGTTAGCGACTCACAGTGCAGATTTCAGCAGATTTCAACAGAAAGAGTTCCCATGCACGTTGATCTATTCATTCACAGCGCCGCCCAACTACTCACCCTCGCCTCCGATGGCCCCAGGCGCGGGGTAGATATGGGGGAATTGGGTATTATCGAGGACGGGGCGGTGGCTGTCAAGGATGGCCTCGTTGCCCTGGTGGGGCCGACCTCGGAGGTGCGGGGGCAGGTCATGGCCGCTGAAGAGGTAGACGCCTCCGGCAAGGTTGTCATGCCGGGCTTCGTTGATCCCCACACCCACCTGGTCTTCGCTGGCGACCGGGCGGGGGAGTTCGAGCAGCGGGTCAAGGGGGCTACTTATTTGGAGATCATGGCTGCCGGCGGGGGGATCATGTCCACCGTGCGAACCACGCGGACGGCCAACGTGGAGCAACTGGTGGATGAGAGCCGCGCCCGGCTGGATCGGATGCTGGCCCACGGCGCCACCACCGCCGAAGTCAAGACCGGCTATGGTCTGGACACCGAGAACGAGCTCAAGATGCTGGAAGCCATCCGCCGCCTGGACGCAGAACACCCAGTAGACCTGGTCCCCACTTTCCTGGGCGCCCACGCCGTGCCCACCGAATACCAGGGCCGCACCGATGAGTACGTAGACCTGGTCGTTGAGGAGATGCTACCAAGAGCAGCCTCGTTTCTCGTCACTCATCCCTCGTCACTCTTCTGCGACGTCTTCTGCGACGAAGGAGCCTTCACCCTGGAGCAGTCGCGGCGAGTGCTGGAAGCAGCGCAGGCCCTGGGCTTCGGGCTGAAGATCCACGCGGACGAGTTCAAGCCACTGGGGGGCGCGAGGCTGGCGGTAGAGCTGGGAGCGGTATCGGCCGACCACCTGGTCTGCACCCCCGACGAGGAGATCGAGTTGCTGGCGGGGTCGAACACCGTCGCCGTTGCTTTGCCGGGCACGCCCTTCGGGCTGGGTCACCACGAATACACCCCCGCCCGGCGGATCATTGACTCCGGCGGAGCTTTGGCCCTGGCCACCGACCTCAACCCCGGCACTTGCTGGTGCGAGTCTATGCAACTGATCATCGCCCTGGCTTGCCGCTTCATGAAGATGACCCCTGCCGAGGCTATCGCCGCTGCGACCATCAACGCTGCCCACGCCGTCGGGTTGGGCCATCAGGTGGGGAGCTTGGAGGTCGGCAAGAAGGCCGACGTCATCGTCCTGGACATTCCTGACTATCGCCATTTGCCCTATCGCTTCGGGGTCAACCTGGTGGATAGGGTGATAAAGGGTGGCGGGTTGCTCTCTACTTGACGAAATCACCAAAGTCAACTACAATGTCGCCACTGATTGATTTGAGGAGATGATCACCGAATGTTTGAGAATCTGACAGACAAGCTGCAAAATGTGTTCGGCAAACTGGCCAAGCGGGGCAAGCTCTCCGAGGGCGACGTGGATGCCGCCATGCGCGAGGTGCGACTGGCTCTCCTGGAAGCCGACGTAAACTACAAAGTGGTCAAGGACTTCGTGGCCAGGGTGCGCGAGCGGGCCGTCGGCGCTGAGGTGATGAGGACCCTCACGCCAGGCCAGCAGGTGGTCAAGATCGTCAACGAGGAGTTGATCAAGACTCTGGGCGAGCCCAGCAAGCTCGACTTGTCTGGCGCGCCGCCTCACGTCATCATGCTGGTTGGCCTTCAGGGATCGGGCAAGACGACCACGGCGGCCAAGCTGGCCCTGAGGCTGCACAAGTCCGGCCATCGTCCCCTCCTGGTGGCCGCCGACCCCCGCCGGCCAGCGGCAGTGACTCAGTTGGAGGTGCTGGGCAAGCAGTTGGACATCCCCGTCTATCAAGAAGGCACTAAAGTGCCCCCACCGAAGGTTTGCGCCAACGCTGTCCGTTGGGCCGAAGAGTCCGCCTATAGCACTGTCATCCTGGACACCGGCGGTCGGTTGCACGTTGACGAGGAGTTGATGCGGGAGCTGGTGGAGATCAAGAAGAAGGTCTCGCCTCAAGAGGTGCTGCTGGTGGCCGACGCCATGACGGGCCAGGACGCAGTGAGGGCCGCGGGTGACTTCAACCAGCGGGTGGGCTTGACGGGCCTGATCCTGACCAAGGCCGATGGCGACGCTCGCGGCGGGGCGGCCATCTCCATCCGCTCCGTGACCGGCGTGCCCATCAAATTCCTGGGCGTGGGCGAGAAGACCGATGCCCTGGAGCCTTTCCATCCCGACCGCCTGGCCTCGCGCATTCTGGGTATGGGCGACGTCCTCAGCCTGATCGAGAAGGCTGAGGCGACCCTCGACCAGGAGCAAGCCCTGGCGGTGAGTAGAAAGCTGGCTAAGGGCGAATTCGACCTGGAGGACTTTCGGCAGCAACTGCGCGAGGTCAAGAAGATGGGGCCCCTGAGTCAGATCTTGGACATGATCCCCGGCTTCTCCCAGGCCAGCCAGCAAGTGTCGCCGGAGGTCACCGACGAGCAGATGAAGCGAACCGAAGCCATTGTCAATTCCATGACCCTGGCGGAGCGGCGCAATCCCAAGATCATCAACGCCAGCCGCAAGCGGCGCATCGCGCGGGGCTCCGGCACCACTGTCCAGGAGATCAACCAGCTCCTGGGCCAATTCCGCCAGATGCAGCGCATGATGAAGCAGCTCACCAGCGGGCGGGGGCCGCTTTCGATGTTGAGGCAGTTGGGGGGGTGAAGGAGGAGTGCGGACGCAAGTCCGCCCCATAGGCAGGCTTGCGCCTGCACTCCCCTATGCACATCCCTCAGTTAAGAGGTTACGATGAACAACGACAAAGCCATTCAAGCACAGGATCTACATAAGAACTTCGAGGATGTCTACGCCGTGCAGGGCGTCAGCTTCGACGTGCGGGCGGGCGAGATATTCAGCCTGCTGGGGCCCAATGGGGCGGGCAAGAGCACCATCATCTCCATGCTCGCCTGCCTGCTGGAGCCGACCCAGGGAGACGCGCTGGTGATGGGCCACTCCATCCTGCGCCAGCCGATGGAGGTCAAGGCGGCCATCGGTGTCATCCCGCAGGAGGTCGCCCTCTACGAGGACCTCTCCGCCCGCGAGAACCTCAACTTCTGGGGCAAGATGTACGGCCTGCGCGGTGCCGCGCTTAGCCAGCGGGTGGACGAGGTGCTGGGGGTCATCGGCCTGACCGGACGCCAGAAGGGGCGGGTGGGCAAGTTCTCCGGCGGCATGAAGCGGCGGCTGAACATCGGCATCGCCCTGCTGCACCGCCCCCAGGTCATCATCATGGACGAGCCGACAGTGGGCATTGACCCCCAGAGCCGGCGCAACATCCTGGACAACGTCAAAGAACTCAACCAGCAGGGGATGACCGTCCTCTACACCACCCACTACATGGAAGAGGCCCAGGAGCTCTCCGACCACATCGCCGTTATGGATCAGGGCAAGGTGATCGCCCACGGCACGCACGACGAGCTGGTCAAGCTCGTCGGCGAGCTGGATCGGATTGATCTGACCATCAACGCCGAGTCAGGCCGGGTGCTGGAGCAGTGGCAGGCAACCGAGGGGGTGCACCAAGTCACGGCCCAGGCCTGCCCTGAGCGTGGTCGAAGGGATGGAATGTTGACGCTGTTGGTAGACGACAGCAACGTCGTCCTGCCGCGCCTGTTCGAGTCGGCCACCCAGATGGGGGTGCGCATCACGTCGGTGGAGATTCAGGAGCCCAACCTGGAGGCGGTGTTTCTGCACCTGACGGGCCGGGCGTTGCGGGACTGAAGCGTATTCCGTATTGCGTATTGCGTGCCTCGTTTCTACGGAATACGCAATACGAAATACACGGAGAGAAGAGACCACCCATGAAAGTTCTAGACATCGCTCTCAAAGACATGCTCCGCTCCTTCCGCAGCGGGTTCGTGCTGGTGATGATGTTCGTCGCGCCGCTGCTGATCACTGGCATCATTTATTTTGCTTTCGGGGGGCTGGGGGGCGATGGTGGCTTCGACCTGCCGGTGACGCGGGTGCAGGTCGTCAACCTGGATCAGCCTGGGCCGCAGTTCAGCTTCTCTTTCGGGCAAATGTTGGTCGGGTTCCTGCAAGACGAGCGACTGGCGAATCTCCTGCAAGTGACGGAAGCAGCTGACGAAGCCGATGCCCGCGCAGCGGTGGACAGCCAGGACGCCGGGGTGGTTGTCATCATCCCGCCCGATTTCACCACCGCTGCGTTGGCGCCGCAGGGAAGCGCAGAGATCACACTTTATCAAGACCCCACCCTGACGCTGGGGCCGGGCATCG
>JACNHM010000350.1 GCA_014383605.1 Chloroflexota bacterium | reverse complement strand
GCGTCGGCGTGGCCGTAGATGTGGGCGTCTCCGTGGACGTCTCCGTGGGCGTCGCCGTGGCCGTGGGTGTCTCCGTTACCGTCGGCGTGAGTGTTGACGTGTCGGTCGGCGTCGCCGTGGGCGTGGCCGTCGGCACGTCGTTGAAGAAAGCGTTCTCGACGTAGTAGTCAGGCCAGACGCGGTCGAAACGAATATGGTTGGCATCCACTACCAGCCCACCATCCTCCGCCATCGCCCCAGTGGAGACGTATCCATAGGGATCTTGCTCCACAACGTGGAAGTAGGGATAAGAATCGCCCTCGTAGTACAGCCCAAACCAACCGCCAGGATTGGTCTCCTTGGTCCGCAGCAGAACACCCACGTCGGTAGCGCTCTGGCCGCCATACAAGCGCACGATGGCCTCGTCCATAGGCAATGACGTATCACCCGGCTGCCCCTGGTAGACGTAGCCCCAGAAACGCCAGGTGCCGCTCGGCGCCGGCCGCGGCGTGGCAGTGCTCGTCGGCGTCACCGTGGGAGTGACCGGGGACATCTGCGTGGGCGTCGGCGTGGGCGTCACCGTCGGTGGTGGCAGTTCATCGAAGAAACGGTTTTCGACGTAGTACCCCGGCTGGGGAGCATCGAAGCGGACGTGATGGGCATCGACTACTATCCCGCCGTCCTCTGCCGTCGCCCCGGTGGAGAGGTAGCCATAGGAATCTTGCTCCACAACGTGGAAGTAGGGATAGGAATCCCCCTCGTAGTACAGGCTGAACAGACCGCTGGGATAGGTTTCCTCTGTCCGCAGCAGCTTGCCCAGACTCGTGGCGCTCTGGCTGCCATAGAGGCGCACAATGACGTTGTCCAGAGGCGGTGATGAAGGCTCACACACCGGCTGCCCCTGGTGAACGTATCCCCAAAAGCGCCAGATGCCGCTCGACGCCGGCGACGATCCCGACACACTCACCGGTGGCGGTGCAGAAGCGCCCGCTGCCTCCGGCACCTCGAAGAAACGGTTTTCGACGTAACACCCCGGCGGAGGGGCATCGAAACGAATGTGGTGAGCATCTACCACCACCCCCCCGTCGCCGGCCATCGCCCCCACGGAGGTATAGCCGGCGGGGGCATTCCCCACGAGGTGGAAGTAAGGATAAGCATCGCCCCGGTATACGACGCCGAACCAGCCGGGGTCACCGGTCGTTCCCGTGCTCAGCAGACTGCCCAGATCGTCGGCGCTCTCGCTGCCATACAGGCGGACAGCAGCCCCCGCCAGAGGGGAGGAGGTGTCGCCAGGTTGCCCCTCGTAGATGTGCCCCCAGAAATGCCAGGCATCAGACGGCGTCGGAGTGGGTGTGGGTGTCCTGGTTCGCGTCGGCGTTGGACTACCCCGTGTGGGTGTTCTGGTGGGCGTGGGCGAGGGGCCGGGCGTGGGCGATCTGGTGGGTGTGGGCGATGGACCAGGCGTGCGCGTCCGGGTGGGTGTGGACGTTGGCCTGGGCGGCTGGCCCTGCGCCATGCTGCGCCAGGCCTCGCCCACAACGCTCAACTCGTTGGTATCCGCATTGGCGAAGATGTTCGCGGCAGAGAACTCCCATTCGGTGGTGTACGTACAGAACCAGAAGTGCAACTCGATCCAGTACTGGCTTTCCAGCCACGGCCACATGGTGGACAGATAGCTGGCGATGTTCTCGGCGTCGGCCGGGTCGCCGGACATGACCCCCCACTCGCTGACGATGACCGGTTTGTTCTTGGCCCAGGATTGG
Organism: Chloroflexota bacterium; assembly: GCA_014383605.1. The sequence continues at coordinate 5,132 of JACNHM010000350.1, read as the reverse complement.
CTCTGTTGCCAGCCCCGAAACGACACGAGTTCCTCCTGACGCTTCCAATACTGGAAGTTACCCCAGTCATAGCTGTGCACGTGAAAGCCGTCCACCGGCGGGAAGACATCGTAGATATCTTTATAAGCATAGGCCCAGTTTGCCGTCCAATCCCTGTGTTCAGGCCACTTGGTCGTTCCACAGCAATACACCTTGGCCTGGGGGTCGACCTCCTTGAGGGCAGAATAGAGCTTGTGGTACTGTTCCGCCATTTGCGCCCCGGTGCAGTTAGCCTGCACCGGGTTGTCCGGTTCGTTGAAGGCCAGCCACGTCAGTCCCGGATGGGCGGTGGCGAACTCCTTCACCGCTTTCTCGTCCACAGGGAGATGGCCCGAGCGACAGCCAAATTGCATGGGGAAGTACTTCAGCCCCCATTTTTGTGCCTCTCTGATTTGCGTTTCGCGGTAATTCCAGTGATACACAGCTTGCACGCCCATGTCTGCCATGGCCGGCAGGCGGCTGGTGTCGCCACCACACCATCCCATACCCCCCTTGTGGTTAGCGACCGTGGAAGCGGAATCAGCTTCCGCAACATCCCAGGGGTACACGGATGCTGTTGCTGCCAGGAGAATCACAACAGCAAGCAGCAGTTTCTTCGTGACCGATGTACCCATAACAAATGTCGCTTTCATCGTGAGTGATCTAGAAGAGTGTGGGGCGCGAGGTCAGAGCGACCGACGTCGCTACTACGATCCCTACAGCAACGCCCGCCTGTGTCGCTACCAGATCGTCACTGCCGGTACTCTCTGCTCACCATCCCCGACCGAAAGGAGTACGAGGACGAGAAGGGCAGCACGGCAGCAGGCGGCATGTTCCCTGGTGACGTTGCCGGTGCGGAGAGATGGGTTGGCATCAACGCGCCGGTTGGCGCTGCGTTGGACTGCCGCAAGACGAGGGGCAGGAAGAGATACCTGGCCGGCGGCGTGGCGGTGGGTGTCGCCGTCGGTGTCGCCGTGGCCGTGGGCGTAGATGTGGGTGTGGCCGTGTCCGTCGGCGTGGGCGTCGTGGTCGGTGTATCCGTCGGCGTCGCCGTGGGCGTGGGCGTCGGCGTATCCGTGGGCGTGGGGGTGACCGTCGGCGTGTTCGTCGGTGTGGCTGTGGGCGTCACTGTCGGCGTGTCCGTGGGCGTCGGCGTGTCCGTCGGCGTCGGCGTAGATGTCGCGGTGGGCGTGGACGTCGGGGTATGCGTCGGCGTGGGCGTGACCGTCGGCGTGTTCGTCGGCGTTGCCGTGGGCGTGTGGGTGGGCGTCGCCGTCGGTGTATCCGTGGGCGTCAGTGTCGGCGTATCCGTCGGTGTCGGCGTGTTCGTGGGCGTGGCCGTCATCGTCGGCGTGGCCGTCGGTGTCGCCGTCGGCGTGGGTGTGGAGGTCGGCGTCGGCGTCGGCGTGTTCGTGGGCGTGGGCGTCGGCGTGGGTGTATTCGTTGCCTCGGGCGTTGGCGTGGGATAACCTAGCTCTTCCAGGTGAGCCAGACAATAGTCTCTGAAAATCTGCCCCGTCTCCGTAAGCCCGGTCTGAGGATTGAAGAGACCTGTATGATCGTTGAATTCATCCCTCTCATTCAACACGTACCACATCCAGCGTTGCGCCAACCGGCATTCGTCTTCAGGGTAACCCAGACTACAATCCTTGGTGTTGAAGAAGTAATCGAAGGCATCTGTCATGAAACCCTGAACGAGGTCGGCGTCGTCCATGCCATCATGGTAATATAACACACCATACTCAGATACGATGAGCGGCTTGTTCTGCTGCCCGCGATCCTTCATCCACTGGCGGAAGGCCCGGATTTGCTGGTCGAAGATCTCCAGGTTCATGTGCGTCTCCGAGTCGGGACGATCTAGATACGCTCCCTGCTGCGGGTTGCCCGGCAGTCCCGGCGGAATCTCAGCCCCGTAGCTGCCAGCTTTCTCTCTCAGGATGAAATTGTGAACATTCCACACATCCACGGGCATCGGTTCGCCGTAGCGGGTCTGATACTCATCCCAGACGATCGAAAGATACTGCAAGCGCAAGGGCGTGGCCTGGATCACAGCGCCGATGGCCACCTGAGCCGTAGGGTCGGCGTCCTTGATGAGATGATAGAGGTAGTTATAGGCCCGAGCGTAGATCTGTGGCAACATCTCGTCCTGACAGGCCTCGGCCCAATCAATACGATCCATTTCATTGCCGATCAGCCACACCGACCCGGGGTTAGCCTGGGCTGTTGTGATGATCTCCCACCTGCTGGGCTCGTATACGTAGTCATGAGGCACGGCATAGGGACAGGCCGTCCGGTTGGCGTTACACCTCTGACCACAAGCCAGCTTCTGATGCACACGTATCGTCTGCAGGAAGTCCATGCCATTGGGCCGAAGAGGGGACTGACGCGTCGCCCAGTCCATATACAAGCCGGCCTTCAGCGATACGACTTCAGGATAGTTCATAAGGGCCGGTGAATAGCCAACCACGTCATACCCCAAACGCCAGCATATATCGGTGGGTGTGTTGGCCGGCATGTTCAACTCTCCGCTCCAGGCGGCGACGCCCGGTACGTTGAGGAACGGAAACAGAATAGCCAGCAAGAGGGGAAAAGTGAACCATCGAACCCGCTTCATCAGAACCTCCCAAGTGTGGACCGGATCACCTTGAAACAGACACCCAAGCCTGTATCAAGTAAGAAGCTATTCTAGCGATAAGGCACGTCTTTGTCAAATTCTGCCCATGCCAAAACCCGGGGATAGGGCAGCCCCGGTCATCCCAGGCATCAGCAGATGTGGTGGCGCGCCCATCAGAGACCCAACGCGTCGGCCACCCAGCCGATGCCCAGCTCCTCCAGCTTGCCACGGGTGGGGTAACCGGTCGCCTGGTCCCAACCACACATGGCATAGTAGGTTTCGCGTGCCCGCTGCCACTCTTGACGCTCTATGACATAGCCGTCGCTCACACCTCCCCTGAGTGGCACGTCGTGGAACTTCTCCGGCAGCGTGTCCGCCTCCCGGCCGATGCCTTCGCGAGCATTGAAGGCCCGCATCATGTTCACCCGCCGCTCACCCAGCTTCATCAGCTCGTACAGGCTCACCTCCCAGCCGGTGATCGCCCGGATGGCCTGAAGCAACTGGTCTGGGCCATAGAGCTCCCAGCCGCCGACGCCGAAGCAGAAGTGACAGATGGTGAGGCTGTCCAGGGCACTGCGCAGGTGCTGCGTGAGCATGGCGTAGCGCACCATCTCGGTGTTGAGGCTCAAGTGCGGCTGCGGGTCGAGCAAGCCCAGTTGGGCCATGTGCTCCAGACCACCAGCGTAATCGCCATCGTGGGAGTTGGACTGATGATCGGCGCCGAAAGGATTGACGGCGTACATGAGGGCCAGCGTCCGCTTGACCTGCGGCATGTGCGCCGCCGCTTCCTGCTGTTTGGACGTCGTAAGGAAGCGCTCCGTGCCCCGGCCGATGCGGGCCGCGGCGCGCGCCGAGCCTTCTGCCAGCAGGTCGCCGACCCCTTCCCGTTGGGCGATCATCTCCACGATCTGCACCATCGCCGCCGCATCGCCAAAGCGCAGCTCGAGGCCGCCGGTGTCCTCCAGGGTGAGCAGGCCGTTCTCGTAGCATTCCATGGCCCAGGCAATGGTCGCCCCACAGGAGATAGTGTCTACGCCGTATTTGTTGCACAGTTCGTTGGCCTTGGCCACCGCCACCAGATCGCTGATGCCACAGCCACTGCCAAACAGGCCAATGGTCTCGAATTCCGGTCCGCCGTAGCGAGGATCCACCGCGTAAGGCCCCGCGGTGACTTCCACCACCCGCTTGCAGCGCACAGCGCAAGCGTAGCAGGTGTCTCGCCCCAGGCTATCCTGTTGGCCTTCGGCCGCGCCGCGCAGGATGGTGTCGTACATGGTCTCGCCGGACAAGGCTTCCCAGTCTTCGAAAACGCCGCTGGTGAAATTGCGCGTGCTCAATCGCCCCGCCTGCTGATGGCCGGGAACGCCGTTGGATGTGCCGAATTTGGCCAGCCGGGCCAGGCCCGATTGAGGCAAGGCTTCCACGCCCCAGCGGGCCAGCTCGCTCAGGGCCGCTTTGTTCGCCAGAGAAGGACGCTGCCGGCCACGCACGGCCACCGCGCGCAGCTTCTTGGCGCCCATCACCGCGCCCATGCCCGTGCGGCCATTGGCCCGATTGCACATGCTGATGAGGGCCGCAAAGCGCACGCCCTTTTCGCCGGCCGGACCGCACTGCAGTACCTGGACCTTGTCGTCGCCCAGTTCTTCTTTGATGCCCACCTCCACCTCGCCGGTGATGCGGCCCCACAGATGGCCCGCGTCGCGTAACTCGGCCTGACCATCGTGGATCCAGAGATAGACCGGCCGCGGGGACTGGCCCTTGATCACCACGGCGTCGAAGCCGGCGAACTTCAACTCCGCCGGGAAGAACCCTCCAGCCTGGGAGTCCCCCACGGCCCCGGTGAGAGGCGACTTGGCAGCGGCAGTCAAGCGGCTCTGGCCAGAGATGGGCGCACCGGTGACGACGCTCACCGCCAGCACCAGCACGTTGTCCGCTCCCAGCGGGTCGGCCCCGCCTGGCATCTCCTGGAGCAGATAGTACAGGGCCAGGGCGCTGCCGCCCATGTACCGGCGGTAGAACCTCTCTCCCGGTTCCTCCACCGACAGATCGCCAGCAGTGAGATCGACGCGTAAGATTCTTCCCGTGTATCCGTAGGGCATTGTCCACCTCCAGTGATGAAACGCGGGCCTGAACTCGGGCTTTCTGTTTCCCTCGCTACTCCGCCGAGGGGGCCGATGTGGCCGACGATTCTCCAGTGAGTTCTATCGGCTGCATCGGCTGAGCTGCCGGAAACGAGCATCCACGGTCTGATGCACCACTCCTCCCGGCACTGCAGCGCAGTTTACCAACTTAATCGGCTTTCGTCAAGTCGAGGGTTGAGAACCGCTGCTTCCCCCGCTGGAGCTTTGTCCTCCCCGCCCTCCTGTGGTATAATGCAGATGATCGAACCGCGGCCTCGCACCGCGCATCGTGCTGCGCCGGGAGAACCGAAAAAAGGAGACTCAAATGCTGCTGGAAGTGTCTGTCGAAAGCGTGCGCATGAGCCTGATGTCGCCGCATC
>JACNHM010000279.1 GCA_014383605.1 Chloroflexota bacterium | reverse complement strand
GCGTTCGTCAAGACCTGCACGGGGTTCAGCCCGGACCCCCTGGCGCTGTACGAGGACGTGCGGCTGATCCGGCAGACCGTTGGCCCGCAGATGGGGGTTAAGGCATCCGGGCGGGTGGGCAACTACTTCCGTTTCCTGGCCATGGTGGAAGCCGGCGCCAACCGGGTGGGGCTGGTATTGGAACAGGCGCGCGAGATCCTGAACGGATGGGATGTGGCGCACCAAGGGCAGTAGGCGAAGCACAGGGCCACAGATGCAAAGCAGGGCGGGAAATTGATGGGAGACACATCGGGAAAGGGAGTAACGATGAGGAGCTGGACCATGAGCCTGCCGGTGCCGGTTGAGTTCGGCGCCGGTTGTGTGCAGAAGCTCGGCCAATACCTGGGCAACGCCCGCAAGGCGCTGTTGGTCACGGGCCGTCGCGCCATGCGGTCTGCCGGCGTCACGGACCGGATCCTGAACTTACTGGTGGCTGCGGAGGTCGAAGGCCAGGTTTTCGATGGCATCTCGTCCGAGCCGAACTACGACGAGGTGGAGGCGGCCGCCGAATTGGCCCGGCAATTCGGTGCGGAGGTCATCATCGGCTGCGGTGGCGGCAGCGCGCTGGATGCGGCCAAGGCGGTGGCCGTCGCTGCGACCCACCCCGGGCCGATCATGGACTACGTGCTCAACGGCCCGCGCACGATCACGGCCGCAACCCTGCCGATCATCGCGATCAGCGGCACGTCGGGCACGGGCAGCCACGTCGGCCGCGTATCGGTGCTGTCCGATCGGAGCCGCGGCCTCAAGCGCGCGCTCATCTCCGATTACCTGTACCCGCGCGCGGCGTTCTGCGACGCGGAGGTTTTGCGCACCATGCCGCCCGAAGTGACAGCGGTCACCGGCTTCGACGCGTTCGCCCAGGCGCTGGAAGGCTGCCTCTCTCGCGCCGACAACCCCATGGGCAAGCTCTGCGCCCAGGAGGTGCTGCGCATCATCTCTCGAGCATTGCCCCAGGCGATCCGCAACGGCGATGACCTGGATCTGCGCAACCAGATGGCGTGGGGCGATACGCTGGCCGGCATTTCATTAGCGACCAACGCCATCATCACTCCGCACAGCTTCAGCATGGTATTGGGTGGGCGCCATGGCATCACCCATGCCCGCAGCATCGCATCGGTGATGCCTGCGTGCCTGGAGAACTCCCGGCCCAACGCGATCGGCAAGCTGGCGCAAGTCGCCCGCCTCCTGGGCTGCGGCGAACCTTTGAGCGACGAGGAACTCGCCGACTGGGCCATTGCCGCGATCGAGCGATTCATCGTCGAGATCGGCCTGGGCCACCCGGTAACCGACTACGGTGTGGCCGAGGCTGACTTCCCGGCTATTGCCTTCGAGACTCGCATGGTCTTCGGCCTGCGAGTAGATGCCGACCCCGTGCCGCAGGACGCGGCCGGGCTGGAACGGATCCTGCACCGGTCGGTGGCGCGGTGGGAGGAACTAGAGGCATCGGATGGAAACGAGAAAGCGGAGAAAGTTCGGCAGACTTGAGATTGACCCCGCGCTGAGTCCGGGTGTTCTGGACACGGCAACCTGGGATCGAGAGGCTGCCTGGACCGCAGTCCAGGCCGTCGCTGATGGCGACTGGCTGGCGCTGGTGGAAGCCGCAGCGCGTGGTGCGCCCTTGCCTGCCAACAGCGACCTGACGCCCTACGCGCCGTCTTGCGCTTGGCACGGTGACACGTTGGTTTGCCTGGCTGGCCTGTCGGATGGGCAACAGGTGTTCCTGGCTATCGGCCCGCAAGCAAACGATGTCCCGCTCGGATCGCCTGTCGGGAGCAAGGCGCTAGCCGGAGCGGCTCCGGCAACGCCATCAGCCCCTGACCTTCCGCCATCTGGCGTGCTTGCGCTGTACCCCACCGATGCCCCGGTCATCGACCGTTTCTTCCGCACCCTCGCGCCGGACAAAGGGCCGCGTGCGTTGGGGCCGGTGCCGCGGCTGGGCATCGGCACGCGCATGACCACCGCGGTGTGGCCGGCGATCTGGGAAGCGATGGCGAAGCGCGGCTCTGCGGCCAACGCGATCCAGAATTCCGTGCGCGAGCTGAACTTCCTGGAGACGCTGCTCGAAGGCCGGCCGGCCGAGAAAAACATCGCCTTCGGCTTCGGCACCATCGAGACGGGGTACACCGGTAGCTCGTTCGGGGGCTTGTGGGTGGCGGGCGTGCTTGACGCCCTCAAGCATGGCTCGCATCCTGAGCGCAGCTGGGCACAGTCGAAGGACGCCCTCCTCTACGGCGCCGACGCAGACCACATCCAGGTCAAGCGCGGCTCGGATGGGCTAGCCCGCGCCAAGCGCATGTTGGATTCGACGCGCTACTACTCGTTCTACACGCTGGACGTATCGGACGTGCTGGACTACGCGGCGTTGTCGGCGGGCGGAGCAGCAGGCGTGGCTTTCCTCGAAGCCAAGATCCCGGACCCGGCTCACCGCCGAGATCTGCTCGCGTATCACCGGCAGCGATGGCGGATCGGCGACTTCGATTATCGTCCCGATGACGCAGAGCTGGGCCGGCTGGTCGGCGAGTACTGGGTCGCGTTGGACGCGGTCGAGAAGCTGTATGAGCACATCTGCGGTCTCAAGTCCGGCTTGCTCTTCGACCTCGAATTGAGCATCGATGAGCACCCGAACGATGTGCCCACCTTCGACTGTCTGACCTCGGAGACGGAACTGATCTTCGTGCTGTCGGAGGCGCAACGTCGCGGCATCCCGTTGACACACGTCGCGCCCAACTTCGGCGTGGAAAAGGGGACGGACTACCGCGGGGCCGATGGGTTGCCCGGCTTCGAGGCGCGTGCCCGCCGGCTGTGCCGGATTGCCGAGGAATTCGGGGTCATGGCCGACTTCCACTCGGGTGACGACCTGAGCGCGGCGACGCGGCAGGCCATCGGCCGGGCGACGCAGGGGCGCACCCACTTCAAGGTCTCGCCCAACCTGCAACTGCTGTTCGCCGAAGTGTTGGCCGAGTACCATCCCGACCTGTTCAGGCGCTGGTGGGAGGATGCGTTGGCCTACGCGCGGCGCGAGGCCACGGGCGGCTCCGCGTTCGCATCCGAGTGCATCCGGAGGTCCGACCCTGGCACGCCATCGCCGCACGATGAAGTGTTCCATTACTTCAGCTTCGCGTTCGTCGGCCGACGGGACGCCGACGGGCAATTCATCTGCCGCGAGGAGTTCTATGACCTGTCGCCGGCGTTCTATCGGGCGCACAAGCAGTGCATCGTTAAGTATTTGTTAGAGCTGGCGGACGATCTGTTCGCGCGGTCGACAAATCCAAGAAATGCGGAGTAGAGCCTTCAGCCGGAAAGATGTTGGGGCTGACGATAACCGGCTAGAGCCTTTGCTCCGTTCCAAGAAACAACGGAGTAGACCATCATGAAGCTCTTTCTCGACAGTTCCAACCCCCAGGAGATTCTGGAGGCGCGAGGGTGGGGCCTGCTTTCGGGCGTCACGACCAACCCGGGCTTAATCTCCGCCGCCGGGCCGGACATGGAGAAGACGTTGCGCGGGATCGTAGACGCCTCGCCGGGGCCGGTGCTGGTGCAAGTCATCGGCTGGCACGACCCGGACACGATGATCCGCCAGGCACGTTGGCTGCACGCCTTCTCCGACCGGATAATCGTCAAGCTGCCGGCCAGCATCGCTGGCCTCCAGGCGCTCCAGCAGCTCAAACGAGAGCTGCCAGACCTGGGGCTGGCAGTGACCGCGATCGCGTCCATTGCACAGGCATACCTGGCAGGAAAGGCAGGCGCAGACATTGCGGCCATCTTCAACGGCCCGCTGGATCAGGCAGAGGACACGGCGCACGACATGATCGCGCCGGTACGCAAGATCTACACCAACTACGGCTTCAAGACGAAGATCCTCGCCTGCGGCCGCTACCCGCGGCTGTTCGGCGAGATCGCCGTGGCCGGGGCCGACATCTGCACCATGCGGATGGAATTCATGCGCCTGCTCTACGAGCACTCCTTCACCGAGCAACGGATGAATGGGTTCCTGAAGAGCTGGCGAGGCGTGTTTGGGGACAAGACTTGGCCGGAGCTGCCATGAGCGTACTCGACCTTTTCAATCTCACCGGCCAGGTCGCCATCGTCACCGGCGGAGCGCGCGGGCTGGGGCGGCAGATGGCGTTGGCGCTGGCTGAGGCCGACGCGGACGTGGCGATCTGCGATCTACTGGAAGAAGATGGGCAGCGGGTCGCAACCGAACTGGCGGCGCTCGGGCGCCGGTCCTTCTTCGGCAGGGTGGACGTGACCCGCGTCGACGAGATTGAGGCGTTCGTCGGGCAAGTCGTCGAGCACCTGGGGAAGATCGACATCCTGGTGAACAACGCGGGCATGCCCTCGGACGGACTGGCGTTGGACGAGGAGCCCGATGACGCGTGGCGGCTCATGATCGACACCAACCTGTCGTCCATGTTCTACTTCGGCAAACGGGTGGCGCGGCATATGATCGCCCGCGGCGGTGGCGGTGTCATCATCAACATGGCTTCGATCAACGCACTGGTGATCAGCAACATCGCGCCGCGCCACAACGTGCCGTACTGCGTGGCGAAGGCCGGCATCGCCCAACTGACCCGCGGCATGGCCGCCGATTGGGCGCCTTATGGCATCCGGGCCAACGCCATCGCGCCCGGCACCATGCTCACCGCTCAGACCGCAGCGAGCCGGCAATACCCGGAGATTGTGGAGCGGATCATCGCCAACACGCCGATGAAACGTTACGGGGAAGAAGAGGAGATCAAAGGCCTCGTGGTCTTCCTGGCCTCACCGGCTTCGTCTTTCATGACCGGCAGCCTGGTCGTGATGGACGGAGGGACGACCATCTGGTAGGCGGAGAAGTCAAAGCATGGCGATCACCATCTCCCCAATGAAGGTGCAAGTCCCGCAAACGGTGCTGGACGACCTACAGGAGCGGCTCCAACGCACACGCTGGCCGGGTGAAATCCCGGGCACTGGATGGCAGCGCGGGACGGATCTGGCCTACATGAAGGAGCTCGTTGAGTACTGGCTGAATGAGTATGACTGGCGCAGGGAGGAGGCGCGACTGAACCGGTTCGCGCACTTCAAGGCAGATGTGGATGGGTTGGGCATCCATTTTGTCTATGAAGAGGGCAAGGGTCCCGATCCGGTGCCACTATTCATGATGCACGGCTATCCCTGGTCCTTCACCATGCTGCTCAAGATCATACCGATGCTTACCGATCCTGCGGCCCACGGCGGCAATCCCGAGGATGCGTTCACGGTGGTGGTGCCGTCGCTGATCGGCTTCGGATTCTCGGACCCGCCAAGCGAGCTAGGTTTCGGGTTTCAGCATCATCCTGATTGCTACGACAAGCTGATGACCGAAGGGCTGGGCTACCGGCGGTACGGCATCGAGGGCGGCGACTGGGGCGGTTTCATCACGGCACCCTACGGATTCCTGCGACCCGACCATCTGATCGGCATCCACTTGAACTGCCTGTTCCCACGCATTTGCGACGAGCGATCGCCGGAAGAAAAGGATCCGGATCTCCTCAGGGGCCTGGGCATGAAATGGGCCCCCCTGAAGCCTGCGGCCCCGGAGATGCTGCGATACTGGAAGAATGTCGAGCGGTACTGGATCGACGAAGGCGCCTACGCCCATCTCCAGATGACCCGGCCACAGACGCTCTCCTATGCCATCACTGACTCGCCGGCAGGGATGGCGGCATGGATGATCGAGAAGTGGCGGGCCTGGAGCGGCTGGGACGACGATTTCGAGACGCTCTTTTCCAGGGATATGATCATCACCAACGTGATGCTCTACTGGGTCACCAATTCGTTCTGGTCAGCCATCCGGATCTATAGCGAGTCCTACTACAATCCTTGGGAATTGCAGCCGGGTGAGCGAATCGAGGTGCCGACCGCAGTCGCAGCGTACCCCCACGAGCTGGCACCTATCGTCCGCAAGCGAGCCGAGAAATACTACAACGTAGTGCAATTCACCGAGTTTCCGAAGGGCGGCCATTTTGCGATCTACGAAAGGGCCGAGGAGATGGCCGACGACCTGCGCAGGTTTTTCCGCCGTCTCAGGAAGCGGGGATAACACTTGGAAGGAATCATTGAGATGACACCATTGACTAGCGCCAGAGTCGCGCCGCAAGATCTTGCAGCGTTCTGCATGGAAGCGATGCGCATATCTGGCCTCAACAAGGAGGACGCTCGGCTTACAGCCGAGGTGCTGGTGACGACCGACACCCTGGGGACCTATACACATGGCACCCGGCAGCTGCGTGGTTTGCTCAAGAACGTCCGCGCTGGCCGCATAGATCCTACCGCTTCGGCCGAGGTGGAAGCTGAAGGTCCGGCGTGGGCGATGATCGATGCCCATGACGCCATGCCGCCTGCTGTGGCGTACCGGGCGATGAAGCTGGCCATTGGCAAGGCGAAAGCATGCGGCATAGGCTTCGTCGGAGTGCGCCATGCTAGCCATTTCGGCGCCGCTGGGTTCTACGCTAACATGGCCATGAAGGAGGACATGATCGGGCTCTCGATGTGTAACGTGGACCCGTGCATGACCGTGCCGGGAGCGCGCGGCAAGGTCCTTGGCACCAATCCGATTGCCTACGCGGTACCTGCGGGCGAAGAGCCCGCGGTGTTCCTGGATATCGCTACCAGCACCGTCGCGGCAACCAAGATCTTCGCGGCCAAAGCGCTGGGCCAGCGCATCCCTGACAACTGGCTGGTCGACGACGAGGGGATGCCGACCACGGACCCGAGCCAGTATCCCGAGAGAGGCGCTGCGTTGCCAATGGCGGGCCACAAGGGCTACGGCCTGGCGGTCCTGGTCGAGGTGCTGACCGGGGTGCTTACAGGAGCGTCCATCATGAGCCAGATCAAGAGCTGGGTTGCGGAAACGCCGCAGCCGACCGACGGAGGATATGCGTTCATCGTCATCGACGTGGCACCCATGATGCCGGTCTCCGAGTTCAAGGGGCGCATGGACGGCATGATCCGGGAGATCAAGGCCGCACCCAAGGCCCAGGGTGCCGACCGCATCTATCTCCCCGGTGAGATGGAATGGGAGCGGCGCAGCAGAGCGTTGGCGGACGGGATCCCTCTGCCGCCGGATGTCGCGGCGAGCCTGCGCGGCCTGGCCTCAGACGTCGGGTTGAACCCCCTCGACTTCAACCTCAGTCTCGGAGCATAGACAATGGCTGACAGAGTGGTCACCCACAAGGAGATCAAGGCGCCTAAAGAATGCCGCTACGACGGTGTGGCGCTGGGCGAAGTGATGCTGCGCTTCGATCCCTTCGACGTGCCCACGGCTCTGGCACGGCAGATGCGCATCTTCCAGGGGGGCGGTGAGACGAACGTCGCCTGTGGCCTGGCCTACACCTTCGGCCTGCGCGCAGCGGTGCTGACCGCGCTGGTGGACGACCACACCGGCGCCAACATCCGCACCCAGCTGCGGGCCGCCGGCGTGGATACGAGCAAGATCATCTGGTTCAACACGAAGAACGACGGCACCCGCTTCTCCACCGATCAGAAGGGGACTCTGATGAACGGGGTGAATTTCACCTTCGTCGGCAAGGGGGTGATTCCGTCCGACACTCTCTACTACCGCGCGCACACGGCTGTGCGCGAGCTGCGCGAGGGCGATATCGATTGGGACACGCTTTTCGGAAAGGAAGGCGTGCGGATCTTCAGCACCGGCGGTATCTACACCCTGATCTCGCCGACCTCCGCCGGGCTGGCCCTCGAAGGGGTGAAGAAGGCCAACGAGCACGGCACGTTTGTCGCCGCGGACTTGAACTACCGCTCGAAGGTCGAGTCCAACAAGGCCCGCGCTCGAGAGATCAACCAGACCATCGCACCGTACCTCGGCTTCCTGGTCGGCAACGACTCGGACCTCAGCGACGCGCTCGGCTACGAAACCAAGGTCTCGTCGCAGGCGCCGTTCGACGAGTGGCTGGCGGCGTACCAGGAAACCGTGCGGCAGGTGGCGCATGACTTTCCGAACCTGAGCCTGATCGGCACGCAGTGGCGGGCGGCAAGCAATGCTGACATCATCAGTTGGGGCGCTGTTTTGTACAACGCGGTCGAAGATCAGTTCTACACGGCACCGCTGCGCAGCGATATCCCCATCGCCGACCGCACCGGCGGCGGCGATTCCTTTCTCTCCGGCGTACTGGCAGCCTTGCTCAAGGGCGAGGATATGGAAGTCGCCGTCCAGTGGGGCGCGGCGCACGGCATCCTGGTCCAGGAGACGCCGGGCGACATCACCATGATGGATGAAAAAGCGGTGCTGGCGGAAGTCAAGCGCGCGCTGACCCGTGGCGGGGTCAAGGCGTCCAGATAGCAGATAGAAGACTCCACTGAAAAAACTGCCAGACTCGCCACTGAGGCACAGAGGGCACAGGGATTCTTAAGGTCTCTCTCAAGAAATCAATGTTTTTTGCATTTGCTGCTGAACAACTTTGAGTCGCACCTTGATTTTTCCTCTGTGTGTCCGTGGCTGAATGACCTTTTTCAGGGGAGTCAATAAACAGATCACAGGAGGGGAGTGCATGTCAGAGATTCTAGGCAAGATCGCCACAAATCTGTACAATGGTGACGACGGATCCGTCGCTGGGCTGGTCCAACAAGCGTTGGATCAGGGATTGTCGCCGTCCGAGGTTCTCAAGGGCGGGCTCATCGCCGGCATGGACGAGGTGGGCAAGGATTTCAAGGCCGGTGATCTCTTTGTGCCCGAGGTGCTCATCGCCGCCCGGGCTATGCACGCTGGCATGCGTATCCTGCGGCCGCTGCTGGCTGAGGACGATGTGCCCTCGGCGGGCAAGTACCTCATCGGCACGGTGAAAGGCGACCTGCACGACATCGGCAAGAACCTGGTCAAGATGATGCTGGAAGGGGCGGGCTTCGAGACCATTGACGTGGGGACGGACGTCAAGCCGGAGACGTTCGTGGCCGCCGTGCGGGAGCATCAGCCGCAGCTCCTGGGCTTGTCCGCTTTGCTGACGACGACCATGCTTGGTATGAAGGCGACCATCGAGGCCTTGCAGGAGGCGGGGCTGCGGGACACGGTCAAGATCATGGTGGGCGGAGCGCCGGTCACAGCGGCCTTTGCTGAGCAGATCGGGGCCGATGCTTACGCGCCGGACGCAGCCAGCGCTGTGGACACGGCCCGAGAGCTCGTGGCCTAGTTTCACTACCGGACGCTTTTAGAAATTACAGCAGATAGGACGCGGATTCCCACGGATGAACGCTGATTATTATGGCTGATCGCCATAGCAATCCAATTGCATCCGTGTCAGAATAGACTAAGGAGGAATATGAACTATGACTCATCCCCTGTTTGACCTCAGTGACCGGGTGGCTCTGGTGTCCGGAGCAGCCAGCGGTCTGGGGCGCGCCATGGCCATTGGCTTCGCGGAGGCTGGCGCCGACTTAATGCTGCCGATCCGCACCGACGTCGAAGGCATGCAGAAGACGGTTAAGGAGATCGAAAAGCTTGGGCGGCGTGCGGTGACGCTGGTCTGCGATGTGTCGGATCCCGAGCAGATCCGCGCCATGTTCGCCGAGTTGGACCGCGCATACGGGAGAATCGATATCCTTGCCAATGTGGCTGGACCAGGGGTGGCCGGCAAGCCGGAGGAGATTACCCTGGAGGATGTCTGGAGAACCCTGCAGGCGCTGGTGGTTGGACGCTTCTGCTGTTGCCAAGAGGCAGGGAGGCGCATGTTGGCGGTGGGTAGGGGGAGCATCATCAACATTGGTTCGATTGCCAGTGTCTCGGCGTTGGGGCGCGGCCACATCGCCTACAGCATGGCGATGGGTGCTGTGGTTCAGATGACCCGCGAGCTGAGCACGGAATGGAGCGGGCGCGGGGTACGCGTCAACGCCATCCTGCCAGCCCAGATACCCAGCCCGAAAAACCGCCTGCTGGAACGCATGCGCGATGACCTTCATTTGAAGAGCATTTTCTTGCGAGGCATCCCGATGGGCCACCTGGGTGAGTCCGATGATATCAAGGGAGTGGCGATTTTTCTCGCTTCTGACGCCTCCGCTTGGATCACTGGCGTCCTGATACCGCTGGACGGAGGCAACCTGGCGAAGAACGCCGGAGGCTCACACCCTGGGATGCCCTCGTGAGCTTCTTGGTCATGGTGCGGATTGGGGGACTGTTTAGATGGCAGACAAAGAAGTAGGATTGAGCAAGGATCAACTCCTCGCTCTGTATCGCCAGATGTTGGTGATCAGGCACTGCGAACAGCAGCTGGTGAGACTCTATGCGGCAGGCAAGATCTATGGCGGCTGCCATACGTACACGGGTGAAGAGGCTGTCGCTACCGGGGTGTGCGCACACCTGCGGCCAAATGACATGGTGTTCAGCACTCACCGCGGCCATGGCCACGCGCTGGCCAAGGGCGTGACGCCAGCCGAGCTGATCGCCGAGGTGATGGGTCGGGCAACCGGCTGCTCGGGCGGCCGCGGAGGCTCCATGCACCTGTTCAAGCCCGAAGTCGGCTTCATGGGCTCCAGCGGCATCGTCGGTCCGTCTATCACCCTGGCAGCCGGCGGCGGGTATTCTGCCATGCTGCTCAAGACCGGTCAGGTGAGCGTGGCCTTCTTCGGGGACGGCGCAGTTAATAACGGCGCCTTCCACGAAGGGATCAACCTGGCAGCCGCCTGGAAGCTACCGGTAGTCTTCGTCTGTGAGAACAACCTGTACGCTACCGAGGTAGCTTTCGAAAAGGCAACGGCAAACCCCGATGTCGCCTCGCGGGGAGCTGCCTACGGGCTGCCCGGTATCGCAGTGGACGGCAATGATGTCTTGGCTGTCCACCAGGCTGCGAGCGAGGCCGTGAAACGCGCCCGAAGCGGCGGCGGTCCCACATTGATCGAGTGCCGCACCTACCGCACCCGTGCCCATGCCGAAGGCATGCGCGACACCGGGTACCGTACGCGGGAGGAAATGACCGCTTGGAAGGAGCGAGATCCGATCCGGCTCTTCCGCGAGAGACTGCTGGCGGGTGGTAGTGCGACTGAGGCCGAGTTGGAGGCGATCGACGCTGAGACCAAGGCAGAGGCAGAGGAGGCTACCAAGTTCGCCGAAGCCAGTCCCATGCCAGATCCGGCAACAGTGACCGCTCACGTGTATAGCGAGGTTCGCGACCTGGATACACCGGAAGTGCCTGGCACGGCCGGGCGCGAGATGACCTTCGTCGAAGCTGCGCGCCAGGGTCTGGCTGAGGAAATGGCCCGCGATGCCCGGATCTTCGTCGTCGGCGAAGGAGTAGGGCCGCGCGGTGGCAACTTCAACACGACCGTCGGCCTGTACGATCTCTATGGGGAAGAGCGGCTGCGCGACACACCGATCAGCGAGCGTGGGTTCACCAACCTGTGCACGGGCGCTGCAGCGACCGGCACACGGCCAGTCGTGGATTTCATGTTCATTGACTTCCTGACCGACGCGTTCGGCGATATGTTCAATCACATGTGCAAGCTGCAGTGGATGAGCTCTGGTCGGCTCAAGATGCCCATCGTCGTGCGCGGCTGTGTCGGCGTGGCGCCGTCCAACGCCGCGCACCACTCCGGCAATTACTACCCGCTCTTCATGCACATCCCTGGCTTCCGGGTGGTGATGCCATCCACCCCGGCCGACGCCAAAGGACTGCTGAAGACCGCCCTCCGTTCCGACGACCCTGTGCTGTTTCTGGAACACAAGAACCTGCTGGCGCTCAAGGGCCCCGTCCCGGACGGTGAGTACCTGATCCCGTTCGGGCAGGCAGCCATCCGCCGTGCGGGCACCGATTTGACTGTCGTCGGCGTTGGCTTCACAGTACAGCAGGCGCTGGACGCCGCCGAGTTGCTGACGGCGGAGGGCATCTCGGCGGAGGTGCTTGACCCGCGCACCTTGGCGCCGCTGGATATCGGCACTATCCTGGCGTCGGTGCACAAGACCGGTCGCCTGCTGGTGGTGGACGAGGACTTCGCACCGTGCGGCGTCGGTGCGGAGATTGCCACGCAGGTGATGGAGCGCGCCTTCGATGACCTGGACGCGCCGGTGCGCCGCGTGAACGGTCTCTTCGCGCCCGCGCCCTATAGCCCGGCGCTCTACGAGCCGATGGTGCCAACCGTGAAAAGCATCGTCCAGGCCGCACGTGAGCTGCTGGCGGAGTGACGGCAGGAGGACAACATGGCGTTTGAAGTGGTCATGCCACGCCTCGGCTGGAACATGGAAACGGGCAGTCTGGGCGAGTGGCTGAAGCAGGATGGCGAGCGTGTGGAAGCCGGCGAGATTCTCTTCACCGTCGAGGGAGATAAGGCCACGCAGGAGGTCGAGGCGCTGGAAAGCGGCATCCTCCGCATCCCGCCCGAATCGCCCCCGCCGGGCAAGGAAGTGCCGGTCGGCACGCTGCTGGGTTACCTGCTCGCAGAGGGAGAAGGGGCACCGTTTGCTGCCGAGACTGGTCCGATGGTGGTGGACAAGCCACTGAGCGAGCCAGCAGATCAACAAGCTATCGAATCGACCAGGCTGCCGGCGGCCGCCGATATCCAGCCGGCTAGCCAGTTGGTGGGCGGACCAACCATCAGCCCGCGCGCCAGACGCGTTGCCCGCGAGCTAGGTGTAGACTGGACTGGCCTCAAAGGCAGCGGCCGCACGGGGCGGATCGTCGAGCGCGATGTCCGACAGGCGGCTGCGGCGCGGGCGGCTGCGCCGACAGTGGCGCGGATCAGCCCGCTGGCCCGTCGGTTGGCCGAAGAGCTGGAGGTTGATGTGGAGCGACTTGCGGCACAGGCCCCTGGCAAGCGCATCATGCGTGCCGATGTGGAGGCCGCAGCCAGGGAAGCGGCCCCTGCACCGGCGGTTTCGCCGCCGGTCACCGAGGTTTCCTTGACCCAGATCCGTCGGCTCATCGCCGGGCGGATGGGGGGCCGGGCCCCTACCACCGCTGCTGTGACCCTGACTACCGAGGCCGATGCCACCGAGTTCGTCCGGGTGCGCAAGCAACTGAAAGAGGAAGGCAGCCGCAGCGAGGGGGGGGGCCCCGGCTCCGGCGGTTGCGCCGGCGGTCTCCGAGGTTCCCTTGACCCAGATCCGTCGGCTCATCGCCGAGCGGATGGCGGCCAGTGCCCATACGACCGCTGCTGTGACGCTGACTACCGAGGCCGATGCGACCGAACTGGTGCGGCTGCGCAATCAACTGAAAGAGGATGGCAGCCAGCCGGTGCCTTCTTACAACGACCTTCTGGCAAAGCTGACGGCGCAGGCCCTGTTGGAACACCCGATGGTCAACGCCCGGTTCGACGGCGATACCATTGTCCAGTCGGCGACCGTTAACATCGGCGTCGCGGTCGACACCGATCGGGGGCTGCTGGTGCCGGTGCTGCGCGACGTGCAATCGAAGTCGCTGCGCCAGATCGCCCGCGAAACGGCTGCGTTGATCGAGAAGGCCCAAACTGGCCGTATCTCCCTTGACGACTTGCACGGCGGCACCTTCACCATCACCAACCTGGGCATGTACGAGATCGACGCGTTCACGCCAATCATCAACCTGCCGGAGTGCGCCATCCTGGGCGTCGGGCGGATCGTGCCCAAGCAGGTCGTCGTGGACGCGGAGGTTGAGCGGATCGCCATCCGGCACATGATGTTCCTCAGCCTGACGTTCGATCACCGCCTGGTGGACGGCGCCCCGGCCGCGCGCTTCCTGCAACGGGTGAAGCAGTACGTCGAGAGACCGTATCTGTGGCTGGTGGGGTAGCGGGAGATGAAGGGATGTTGACTTCGAGAGAACGCGTTCTCTGCGCACTCAATCATGAAGAACCCGACCGCGTGCCGATTTTCTTCGGCACCTCCGGCGCAACGACCATGCTGGCGCCGGCCTACGAGAAGCTCAAGGCCTATCTGGGCATCACGCGCCAGACGACGGTTTTCTGGCGTGGCCTGCAGTACGTCCTGATGGACGAAGAGGCCCTTGCCTGGTCAGGATCGGATGGCCGGCCGATGCTGCCCGGACCTGCACCTGCGCCGCTGGCCCGCGATATCTCGGCAGACGCCTACGTGGACGGCTGGGGCTGCCTCTGGGAACGCCGGCTCGGCGCGATCTACTACGAGGTCGTGGATTCACCCATCTACACCGCCACCATCGAAGATCTGGACACCTATCCGTGGCCGGACCTTGCGCACCCCAGCCGGTTTGTGGGGCTTCGGGAGCAAGCCAAGGCCATCCAGGACGCGGGCTACGCGGTGGTGATGATGAGTGGGGTCTCGCCATTCGAGCAGGCGTACGTCTTGCGGGGTGTGGAGAACTGGTTGCTGGACCTGGCCGCCAACCCTGACTTCGCCTTGGCTTTGATGCGCAAGATCACCGATCTGCAAAAGGCCAGCGTGATCAAGCTTCTCGAAGCGTGCGGCGACTACACCGATGTCTTGATCACCGGGGATGATCTTGGCACCCAGACCGCCACGCTCATCTCCCCGAAGATGTACCGGCGGATGATCAAGCCGTTTCACGTCGAGCTGATGAGCGAAATCACGTCGCGGACCAAGGCCAAGGTTTTCTACCACTCCGATGGCAACATCTACCCGCTGATCGGGGACTTGATCGAGATCGGCGTAGACCTGCTGAACCCGGTGCAGGTGAACGCCGGCGACATGGGCAACACGGCGCGCCTGAAGCGGGAGTTCGGCGATCGGCTCTCCTTCTGTGGCGCGATCGATACGGGGTGGGTGTTGCCCTACGGAACCCCCGACGACGTGCGCGCCGAAGTGCGCCGCCGCATCAAGGACCTGGGGCCGGGCGGCGGCTACATCCTGGCCTCGGTGCATTGCATCCAGCCCGACGTGCCACTGGAAAACGTCATAGTGATGCTCGACGAGGCGAAGGTAGCCGGGCGGTATCCGCTGGTGCTGTAGAGGGTGGGAAGTTGGTAGACTGGAGAAAAAGGTGTGGCTGAAGTGACCACCGTCTCGGCTCAGGACGGGTTTGTCGAGATCAGAAACCGGCGCTGGCTGTTGCGAGTGGGGGTAGATGGCTGGCTCAATCCCGGCTATCTCCTCGACATCGAGCGCAACGTGCCCCTGGCCGACGAGGCGTACGCCTACGACCTCGCGCTTGTGCCCACGGGCGAGTCCGGGTTCACGGGCGGAAAAGACCTGATGAGCGGGCCCGCCGGTGACGTGGTGAGCACCAACCGGGTGCGCTTCCGCGAGTGGTCTGCCGCCGACTTGCCTCAGGGCAGGAAGGAGGTGCGCTTCACCGGCCGCTTCGATTTCGGCCTGCTCGGGCCAACGGACATCGAACTCGAGCACGTGTTCCGCCTGCCCGATGCCGAGCCCTGGTTCGAAGAGCAGATTCGCCTGCGCCATCGCTTCGGCCGGGATGTCCATGAGGTCCGGAACATCCGCTTCGGTTTTCGCAAGACGATCTTCGACCGTGACAGCCAATCCTGGCTCCACGACGCTGACCGCCAGTACATCGTGCCCGTTCCGCACCGGCGCCGCTGGGGGCAGATCGTGGATCACCGCCTGTCGTCGTACAGCATGAGCGATCTTGTGCCCGGCAACTGGAGCGGGGATCAACTGCCGGGCCGCGGCGCCGAGGCGTGGGTTTGGACGAATGGCGATTCCGGTTACCTCATCGCCAAGTATAACCGGGAGCAGATGGAGTTCTCCCTGGCCGACGGCGAGTTCGTCCTGGCGCCGAGCAAGCGGTCCGACGACTACTATCAGACGTTCAACTCGCAGATAGCCGGTGGGGCGAACGTATGCTTCCGCTTTGCAGGCGTCGGCCGGCACAACACCGTGCCGGAAGCGGCTGGCGAGATAGGCAGCGACGCGATATTAGGGTTTGGCGTGACCCGCATCTACCCGGTCACAGGGGATTGGCAGGAAGGCTACAAGACACACAAGGGTTTCCTGCTGGAAAAGGGACATGGCTGCCCGCCCGACTTCGATCCGCCGCTCCACTGGAACGAGCTGTATAACCTCGGCTGGCGCGGAGGCGACAACGCGCCGCTGCAGGAACTTTCCGAGCTCTGCGCAGAAGCCGCTATCGCCCAGGACATCGGCGCGGAGGCCTTCTACTTCGACCCGGTCTGGGACGTCTTTGAGGGAAGCAGCATCTGGGACGAAGCACGACTTGGGTCGCTTGAGGAGTTCGTCCGGACGATGCGCGATCGCTATGGCCTGAAGACGTCCTTGCACCTGATGATGCACACCAAATCGGTGGAGGAGGACCCGCGCATCTACCGGCGCAAGCAGGACGGCAGCATAGATGTCTGGCCGGGCCTGTATAGCGGCGGTCGCATCTGCGCGGCGTCGCCGGCCTGGCAGCAAATGAAGACCGAACGGCTGCTCAAGCTGGCCGAGGCGGGGGTGACGTTCCTGATGTTCGATTTCGTCAGCTATGTCCCACCGCAGGTGCCGATCAAGCGGCTCGGCCCGAGCGGCTCGGCCTGTTGGGATCCCAGCCACGGACACGAAGTGCCGCTGACGATGCAAGAGCATGCCGATGGGATCCTCAAGGTCATTCAAGCGGTCAAGCGCCGGTACCCGAACGTCCTGATCGAAGCGCACGATCGGGTGACGGGCGGGATGCAGGATTTCCACCCGTTGTATTTCCAGCACGGCCTGCCCGATTCCTTCGATGAGAACTGGGGCTTCGAGTACATGTGGGATCCCTTCATGGATCTCCTCTCG
This sequence comes from Chloroflexota bacterium, assembly GCA_014383605.1. The sequence continues at coordinate 16,962 of JACNHM010000279.1, read as the reverse complement.
GGCAAGGCGTTGTCGCTCTACGAGTACAATCTGGCCTACGACATCCCGCTCTACCTGCACATCCACTGCGGGCAGGACAATGATCGGATGCTGGCGTTCTGGTGGTATGCCTCGACCTGCCGGCACCTCGGCATCGGCGGCGTCAAGGACCCGGCAAGCTCACTGTACCAGGCGTTGAAGCAGGCCGTAGGCACGTACCGGCGCCTGAAAGCCTTTTTTGTGCGCGGCTGCTTCACCGGAATCGAGCCGCTTATCCATGCTCACGCCTTGCCCGAGCAAGGCGCTGTCGTCTTCGTCTTGTTCAATCTCGGCAACGAGCCGGTTACCCGGAAGGTCGACATTGCAGCAGGCGAGGTCGGCGTGTCGGTCATTCACTCAGTGCGGAATGCCGATGTTCGCATCGAAGAGGGCCGGCTCCGCTTCACGGTGGAGCTACCACCACTCAGCCCGCTCCTGGTGGAGGTCAATACGGGCAGCACGGGAGACCCACCATGATCAACGCCATCAAACAGAAGATGCTGGCCGGACAGCCGGCCCTGGGAATCGTCCTGGGCATAGGCTCGCCAACCGTGGCGGGCATCCTGGCGCGTTGTGGCTTCGATTTCGTGCTGGTCGATTATCAGCACGGAGATTGGGACGACGCTTCGGCACTGGGCGCCTTCCGCGCCATTTCCCTGGGAGCAGCGATTCCGGTGGCGCGGGTACACCAAAACGATTTTTATGCCATCGGCCGTGCCCTGGATCGAGGCGCGCTCGGCATTGTCGTGCCGATGGTCAACTCGGCCGACGAAGCGCGTGCCGCGGCCTTCGCCATGCGTTACCCGCCCCAGGGTGGCCGTTCCTTCGCGGGCAGCCTCGCTGTGCATTACGGCCCCGACTACGACACCTGGGCCAATCGGGAGGTCTTCCTGGCTGTGCAGATCGAGACCGTGCAGGCCGCCGAGCGCGCCGAGGAAATTGTGGCCGTGGAGGGCGTGGATGGTTGCTGGATCGGCCCGATGGATCTGGCGCGCTCGATGCGCGTGACGTCGGGCGCGCAAACGCATGAGGACACCATTCAGCGGGTGCTGGATGTCTGTCGCAAGACCGGCAAAATCCCAGGCATCTATGCGCCCGACGCGGTGACCGCCCGCCGTCGGATCGAGCAGGGGTTTCTGTTCGTCACCGCAAGCAGCGACGGTGCGCTGATCGCTGAAGGAGGGGATGCGGTGCTACATCAACTGGGCAGAGCATCTTGACGCCCATCCTTCTCCCAGGACGTCGTATCACATGCTGATCTTCTTGAACAAACCGTCACTCCAGACAGGAGCATTGCTATGTCACCCTTCAACGTAGTTATCACCGATTTCGGCGACCCTGATCACAGCCTCGAAGCCGGCGTCCTTCACGGCTCAGGCCTTGGCATCAACCTTGTGCGTCTGCAAACCAAGGTTCCGGAGGAGCTGATCCCCCATGTCGCGGATGCCGACGCGATCATGGTGCAGTGGGCAACAATCAACCGGAAGGTGATTGAAACCATGACCCGCTGCAAGGTCATTTCCCGCTATGGTATCGGCGTGGACATGGTGGATCTGCAGGCCGCGGCCGAGCACGGCATCCCGGTCGCCAACGTCCCCGACTTTTGCATGGAAGAAGTCAGCGACTCCACCATCGGCTTCATTTTCGACCTCAACCGCCGTACCTTCATCCTTGACCGGTACGTGCGTTCAGGCGGCTGGGGATCATCTCGCCCCATACCCTACTGGCCGCCCTCTCGTCTGCGCGGCCAAACCCTCGGCATTGTCGGGTTGGGCAACATCGGCCGGGTGGTAGCGCGCAAGGCCGGCTGTCTGGGCCTGAAGCTGCTCGGCTACGATCCCTACGTCAAGCCGGAGCAGATAGCCGATCTGGGCGTGGAACTGGTGACGCTGGACGACCTGCTACGTCGTTCAGATTATGTCGCGCTGCACTGTCCCCTCGTCGCCGAAACGCGTGGCTTGATTGGCGCGACGCAGTTGGCGCTGATGAAGCCCAGCGCCTTCCTCATCAACATGGCCCGCGGTCCGGTGGTGGTCCAGTCTGCGCTCTACGAGGCGCTGGTGAACCACTCCATCGCCGGCGCGGCGCTCGACGTCCTCGAACAGGAGCCGCCCGATCCCAACGATCCGCTCCTGCAACTGGACAATGTGATCATCACCCCGCACGCGTCGAGTGGGTCCATCGAGGCCGTCAACCAGTTACGGCGCGACACAGCGCAGAACGTGGTGGATATGCTGAACGGAAAGCTGCCGCGGTCGATTGTAAATTGGGAGGGGTTGGGGTGGTAGTGCAATGGCCACACTCAGCGAACTGACTCTGCAAGAACGAGAAACAACTATCCAACGGTTCAATGCACGCGTAGACCAGACGACGGCTGACAACGCCCCAACCAAGGATTGGGTTCGAAGAGCCTTGCGCCGAGGCGGCGCGGAACGATGCCCCGTCCGCCTAAGGCGCTTGTCACTGGATGTGATCCTCCGGCACGGCGACGCACTTGCCGATCTTTTCTGCCAGTACCCTGACGACGTTGTCTTCGCTGCTCCTTATGACATGTTCGTCGGCCATCAGCCTGGTGACCATCCCAATCGGGTCAATCCACTTCAAGTCCTGACTGAGCAAGCCCGATGGCTGGATGAATGGGGCACAGAGTGGAGCCACGCCGCTGGCGGCGTAGGCGCCACCACTGTCTCTTACCCCCTTCAGGACTGGTCTCAACTGGACGCCTATCTGGCCGAGCGCACGCCGAATCCGCTGGCGCCGGGGCGCCTGGACGGAGCGGTGCCAGCACTCCGCATGCACGGCCAGACCAAATACTTCGCTGGCATGACACATCTGGCGCTTTTCGAGAGGCTCCATTGTCTGCGAGGCATGCAGAACACCTTCGAGGACTTCTATTTGTTTTCCGCTGAAGTGGACCGCTTGTTGGGTGCCCTCACGGATTACCTGCTGGAGATCATCGGCCTATGGGGAAAGCTCGGCGGCGTTGATGGCTGGTTTCTCACCGATGATTGGGGCACCCAAACCTCGCTGATGATCTCGCCACGCATGTGGAGGAAGTTCTTCGCGGCCCGTTATCGCCGCCTCTGCGACGAAGCGCACCGATGGGACATGGATGTCATCTTTCACAGTTGCGGCAACGTGACTGCCATCGTAGGCGATTTGATTGATGCCGGGGTTGACGTGCTGGACCCGCTCCAGCCCGAAGCGATGGACCTTACGCGGATTGCCCGGGAGTTTGGGGGTAAGGTCGCCTTCTGTGGCGGAATCAGCGATCAGGAAATCGTGGTCTTTACGCCGGCCCAGGTCAGAGACCATGTCCACCGGACGATTGACATCCTGGGCAAGGCGTTCGGCAACGCCTACCTCGTAGGGCCGTCCAACACCCTGCCGCCGGAGATATCCATCGAGAATCTGCAAGCGCTGTTTGAGGCATGCCACAGCCAATGAAGAGGCGGCAGAAGTACCCTATCGTGATCTGAGAGGTCTGCGAGCCTGTCAGGCGTTGATCTCCTGATTGAACATCCTCAGAGGGGAGAACTGAAATGAGCACATCCAGAAAAGTCGTGGGATTCGGCGAGCTGTTGCTGAGGTTGGGCACACGCCAGTTTCAGCGCTTCACCCAGGCCAGGGCATTCGAGGCGTACTACACGGGGGCCGAAGCCAATACCTGTGTCTCGCTGGTTAACTTCGGTATGGATGCCTATGTAGTCTCCAAAGTGCCCGCCCATGACATCGGCCAGGCCTGCATCAATTTCCTGAAGGGCCACGGCTTGAACACGGATTATATCCTGAGAGGAGGAGACCGATTAGGTCTGTTCTATCTTGAGACGGGAGCGTCCCAGCGCGCCTCCAAGGTGATCTACGACCGGGCAAGCAGCGCCTTCACCACTCTGAAAAAGGGAGAGCTGGACTGGAAAACGATTCTGCAGGGAAAGGACTGGTTCCACTTCTCCGGCACGGCGCCGGCGCTGGGACCCGACATGCCCGAGGTGGTCGAGGAAGCGTGCCAGGTTGCCAAGCAGATGGGCGTTACGGTCAGTTGCGACCTGAACTACCGCAAGAAGCTGTGGTCGCCGGACAAAGCGGGGCGCGTGATGACGGGACTGATGGCCTATGTGGACGTCCTGCTCTGCAACGAGGAGGATGCCCAGATGGTATTCGGCATCCAGGCGGAAGGCGTGGATGTTCGCAGCGGCCGTCTGGAGGCGGAGAAATACCAGGACGTGGTGCGGCAGTTGCACCGGCGGTTCGGCTGCGCACACATCGCGATCACGCTGCGCGAGAGCCTGTCGGCGACGTTCAACAACTGGTCGGGTGTCCTGTATGACGGCGCGCAGTTGTATCGCAGCCGCAGTTACAGCATGTACGTGGTCGATCGTGTCGGTGGAGGCGATTCGTTCGGCGGAGGCCTGATCTATGGCTTGTTGACCGGGATACCCCCTCAAGACGTGATCGAGTTTGCCGCTGCAGCCTCCTGCCTGAAGCACTCGATCCCCGGCGACTTCAATCTCGCTTCCCTGGAAGAGGTGAAGGCGCTGGTAGCAGGCGATGCGTCGGGCAGGGTTCAGCGATAGAGGAAGGTAAAGTAGTGGCCAAGATAACCGTTGAGTGACGGACAACCTTCGTAACCCCAGGAGATCGCACATGAAATCGGACAAGAAGGCGGTGTTCTTTGGTGAGTTGATGATGCGGCTCGCCACAAGACGGTATGAGCGGTTGGTGCAGGCCCGCGAGCTGGAGGTGGACTACACCGGCGCAGAAGCCAACGTAGGCGTCTCGTTGGTTAACTATGGCTTGCAGAGCTACATCGTCTCTGCCGTACCGGACTCACCGGTGGGGCAGGCGTGTATCAACTACATGCGGCAATACGGCCTGAATGTCGACTACGTCAAGCGTATGGGATACAGGCTCGGGATCTACTTTGTGGAGACCGGCGCGGCGCAGCGGCCATCCCTGTTTCTCTACAACCGCAAAGGCAGCGCGATCACGGAGTTGAAGCGGGGTGATATCGATTGGGATGAGGTCATGCAGGGCAAAGACTGGTTCCACTTTACCGGGATCACGCCGGCCCTGGCCGACAGCGTGGCGGAACTGACCCAGGATGCCTGCCGGGCTGCCAAGAGACACGGCCTGGTCGTGAGTTGCGACCTAAATTACCGAAAGAAGCTGTGGCCCTTGGAGAAGGCCCAGAGAGTCATGACGGGGCTGATGGAGCACGTGGACGTTCTGTTCACCAACGAGGAAGAGACCAGCATAGTCTTCGGCATCAGCGCCAGGGACACGGATATCTCGGCCGGGAAACTGAGCGAAGAGGGCTACGATGACGTAGCCAGGCAATTGCTTGAAAGACTCCACCTGCGCTATGCCGTGATCACGCTGAGGGAAAGCTTCTCGGCCACGGTCAACAATTGGTCCGGGATGTTCTATGACGGCAAGCAGTTCTACCACAGTCGGAAATACCACATCGACCACATCGTGGACCGGATCGGCGGCGGCGATGCGTTCTCGGGCGGCTTCATCTATGGGATCCTGACCGGCATGGATTCCCAGGACGCTGTGGAGTTTGCGGCGGCCGCCTCCTGCCTGAAACACACGATCCAACGCGACTTCAACCTGGTTACGTTGGAGGAGGTCAAGGCGCTCATGCAGGGGGAAGGTTCTGGCCGGATTCAGCGTTGACGAGTGGATACCATGGCAACAACCCCTCAACCTGACTACAGGCGCTTGCTGAAGACAGTCAATCACGAGGAACCCGACCGGGTACCGTTGGCCGAGTTCCAGGTCGACACGGCTCTGAAGGACCGGTTCATGGGCTGTCCCATTCGCTCACTGGAAGATCACATCGCCTTTCAGGTCGCAGCCGGCTTCGACTTCATCTACCTGCGCGCCAACTACGAGTATCACGGTTGCTCGCCAGCCGTCGCCACCGGCACCCCCATTTCCTGGGAGTACTCTGTCGCTCCCGAACAGGAATCGACCGGCACATACGGCGCCGGGCCGATCCAGGTGCTCGCAGACCTCGATGTCTACCCATGGCCGGACCCCCAGACGGTGGACGTGTCCCCCATCCGTAGAGCTGCCGAGCTCGTGCCGGACGGACTGGGCATCTTCACCGGCGTCGGCGGTGTCTTCACCCGCACCTGGATGCTCATGGGCTACGAGCACTTCTCCACCTCGCTGTTCGACGACCCGGACCTGGTGGCGCGCGTGGCCGCGCGGGTGGGACGCATCCAGTGCGCCGTCATGCGGCGGGTGGTCCAGCTCCCCAGCATCGTTGCCGTCTGGTACGGCGATGATCTGGCCTACACCGAGAGCCTGCTCACATCGCCTAAGGTTCTGCGGCGCTACTTCTTCCCATGGATCGAGGAGTTCGCCGGTATCGCCCACGCAGCCGGCATGCCGTTCATCATGCACTCCGACGGGCGGCTGTGGCAGGTGCTGGATGACCTGATCGCCCTGGGCGTGAACGCACTGCATCCCATCGAGCCCAAGGCGATGGATATCTACGAGCTCAAAGCGAAGTACGGTCACAAACTGGCGCTCTTTGGCAACATCGACCTGGGTTACACCTTGACCGAGGGACTCGGCAATCCCCAGGCCGTGCGCGCGGAGGTGTGCGAGAAGATCCGGTCACTGGCACCCGGCGGCGGCTACGGAGTGGCATCGGGTAGCGGCGCAACCCGCTATGTTACCCTCGAGAACTTCAACGCCATGCGAGAGGCGACCTTCGAGTACGGAGCGTACCCCATCAGATGTTAATGAGGATAGCCCCGGTCAGACAAAGGAGAAACTGAATAGATGACAAACGGTGAATTGGGTGGCGTAATCGTCCCCGTGGTAACCCCGTTACACGACGACGAGCGGGTGGACGAGATCGCTTTCCGAAAAGGGATCCGCCGTCTCATCGATGCCGGCGTTCATGCGATCTTTGTGGGCGGCTCGGCGGGTGAAGGCCCCCTGCTGACCGATGGCGAGTGGGAGCGCATGGTGTCCGTCGCTTATGATGAGGTAAAGGGCGCCGTAAACCTGCTCGGCGGTGCGATGGACACCTCGACCCGAAGGGTGCGGGCGAGAATGCGCATCCTGAGCCAAATTGGCTACCCGTACTGCGTCATTACGCCCACCTACTACATCACGTTGCGCCACCCCGACGAGTATATGCGCCTGTTCGGTGAGTGTGCCGAGCATGCCCAGGGGATGGACATCGTCGCCTACAGCATCCCCGCGTGCACCGGCTCTTTCATCCCCGCAGATAAGGCGATCGAGATGGCTCGTCGCGGGTGGATCCGGTACATTAAGGAAAGCTCTGGGGACTTCGGTTATTTCTGTCGCCTGGTAATCGAAGGCGCCGAGGTCGGACTGAAGGTCCTCGAGGGCGACGAGCCACACATCGCCAAGGCGTTGCTGGCCGGCGCCGCTGGCATCGTGCCGGTGTGTGCCAACTACGAACCCCATACCTTCGTGCGCGCTTACCAGGCCGCCTGCGCAGGCGATGAGGCCGAACTGGCGCGCTATCAGGAGCGCATCATGGTCCTGCGCCAGAAGCTGGTCTTCGCCGGCCCCAACTGGATCGCAGGCGTGAAGTACGGCGTTGCCTCACTGGGCCTCGGCTCCGGCAGGCCGGTCTCGCCTCTCCAACCTCTGACGGAAGACCAGAAGCGCTCCATAGAAGCGATCGAGCCGTGGCAGTCTGAGATGCCCGAGCGGTCGAAATGACACTCATAAGACATCACTAGGGAGAACATTATGGCAAGGTTCACTCGTCTCGAGGTACTCAACACTATCGTCGACACCGGACTGGTACCGATCTTCTACAATGCTGACGTTGAGGTCGCCAAGAAAGTGGCCTGGGCGATCTGGACCGGTGGCTGCCGCCTCCTGGAATTCACCAACCGCGGGGATTTCGCGCCTGACGTGTTCAAGGAGCTTTCCAGGTACTGCCAGCAGGAGCTGCCCAGCCTGATCCTGGGCGTCGGTTCCATCATGGATGCGCCGACTGCCGCGCTCTACGTGGCTTATGGGGCCAATTTCATCGTCGGCCCCTACCTGAACCCGGAGGTCGCCCGCTTCTGCAACCGGCGCAAGATCGCCTACAGCCCTGGCTGTGGCAGCCTCAGAGAGATCGCCGAAGCGGAAGAGCTAGGGGTGGAGATCGTCAAAGTGTTCCCCGGCGATTCGGTGGGCGGTCCCGCATTTGTCAAGGCGATTCTCGGCCCATGTCCGTGGACGCGTGCCATGCCGACTGGCGGGGTGAAGGCGACACGGGAGAGCCTCTCTACCTGGTTCAAGGCTGGTGTGGCCGCAGTAGGCATCGGCGGGGACGTGATCAAGAAAGAGTATCTCGGTACCGGCAATTACGATGGCATAGCGGCCAGGACCGCGGAGGCCCTGGCATTGATACGCGAAGTCCGGGGAATGTAATGGGTTGTGGCCGGCCAATGGAGCCGCCAAGCATCTTAGAAGTCCGCCATCTCCGTATCTCCTTCCGTTCGGTGCAGGCGTTGGCAGACGTCTCGCTGAAGGTGCGGATGGGCGAGATCCACGCAGTACTCGGCCAGAATGGCGCGGGAAAAACCACGCTGATGAAGATCCTCGGCGGTTTCTCCCCTGCCAAGGCGTATCAGGGTGAGATCATTATCGCTGGTCAGCCGGTTGTCCTGTCCACGCCGCATCAAGCTGTCCGCAACGGCATGGCCATTGTCCCACGCCGGCCCAGCGTTTTCCCCAATCTCAGCGTCGCGGAAAACATCGGCATGGGACAATGGAAAGCGGGCCGCACTTTCGCGATCAACGGAAACGCCGTCCGGCGACGGGCCGAAGGGACGCTGCGCGAGCTGGGGGTGACGCTGAACCTGGATGCTGGCGTGGGCGAGCTTGATGCCGGTCAAAGGCGGCTGGTGGCCATTGCCCGGGCGGTCAGCGGACGGCCACGGCTGATAATCCTCGACGAACCGGCCATGTATGCGACTGCACCCGCCGAGATCAGTCAACTGATCCGCATCCTGCGGTTACTGGCCGACCAGAACATCGCGTCGCTCTACCTCACCCCGAACCCTGAGGAGGCGATGGGGGTTGCCGACCGGATCACGGTACTGCGCGATGGGACCGTGGCCGGCACCTTCGAGCGGATCAACTTCGACGCGGCTACCCTGGCCATGGCCATGATCAGCAATCAGCCCGGCCGTGGCGCGGGGATGGATAACGACGAGGAAATTGATGGGGTCGGCGGAATATTCAGAGTCCTGAGATTCCTGGGCCTCGACTCACGGAGATAATCATGGCTAGTAGTAAACTGGTCGCGCAAATTCGCGACCTTCACGTTGAGCCGGGCAGCCTGGCAATCCTCTGGCTGGGCCAGGCGGGGTTCGTTTACAAGACCCCAGGCGGCAAGATCGTCTACGTGGATGCCTATCTCAGCGATTGCGTCCATCGGATGCTGGGCGACGTGCTCTATGGGTTCAAGCGCATCATGCCGGCGCCCATCGCTCCCGAGGAGGTGGATGCCGATGTGGTGTTCTGCACGCATTCGCACCCTGATCACTTCGACTACGACGCGATCCCAGTGTTCGCCCGCAACCCCAGAACTCACTTCGTGGCCGCGCCCGACTGTCGCGCCGAGTTCGAGAAGCTAAGCGTGCCTGGGGATCGCTACACCATCATCCACGAAGGCGAGACGTTGAGCTACGACGACGTGAGCCTAACCGGTGTGTATGCCGATCACGGCGACCTGGCGCCCGAGGCGCTAGGAGTGGTCGTACAGTGCAGCGACATCAAGGTGTGGCAGGTGGCTGACACAGCTTATCGGCCGGACAAGTGGCAAGACATCTTCGCCGCAGGCATTGATGTGGTCGTGCCCCCGATCAACGGTGCGTACGGTAACCTGGACGGCATTGAGGCGGCGAAGCTGGCGCGCGACGCGCACGCCAGGGTCGCGATCCCATGCCATTTCTGGATGTTTGCCGAGCATGGCGGCAACCCAGCGCAGTTTCTCGATGCCTGCAAAGAGCTTGCGCCCGAAGTCCGGCCACATCTCATGTCGCAGGGCGAGCTATTGGTATACCGGAAATGACCCCCTCCATTCACGGACTTGCGCTTCGGTTCGGCAGAATTGGCGTTTCGCCTTGTGGGTATCATGCGACTTTGCAAGACCGGACTCAGAAAACCTGACAGGAGAAAGCGGTGGATATCCAATCTTTTAGGATCGATTTTCCCCAGGAGGCGCTAGACGATCTGCGGGACCGGTTGCTCAGGGTGAGATGGCCGAACGAGATTCCAGGGACAGGCTGGGATTACGGCACGAACCTGGGCTATATGAAGGAGCTTATCCGCTACTGGCTGGAGGAATACGACTGGCGTAAGGAGGAAGCACGCCTGAACCAGTATCCCCACTTCAAGGCCGACGTGGACGGGCTTGGGGTCCACCTCGTGAAGGTCGAAGGAAAGGGGCCCGACCCGCTGCCTCTGCTCATGCTGCACGGCTACCCCTGGTCCATCGCGACGCTGTATCGGATTATCCCGATGCTGACCGACCCCGGGACCCACGGTGGGGACCCGGCCGACGCGTTCACAGTGATCGCGCCGTCGCTGTGCGGCTTCTGTCTTTCCGATCCGCCCCAGGAGCGCGGGTTCAACGTGCCCAGGCACGCCGAGACATATCACCGGCTGATGACCGAGGGATTGGGGTATCGTCGCTATGGGCTCGAGGGCGGCGATTGGGGCGGCATCATTGCCTGGCCTTTCGGGCACAACTACGCTGACGAGCTGATCGGCATCCACCTGAACTACATGGGGATTCGGATGCGCGACGAGGTGCCGCCTGAGGAGCGGGACACCGACATTATCCGTGGTTTGGGGCTGTGGGGTGCGCCGGTGAAACCGAGCGATCCGGACCAGCTCCGCTTCTGGAAGGCAGCGGAACGATACTGGTTCCACGAGGGAGCATACGCCCACATAAACATGACGCGTCCCCAAAGCCTCGCCTATGCCATGACCGACTCGCCGGTGGGGCTGGCGGCCTGGTTCATCGAGAAGTACCGCGCCTGGACCGATTGGGATCAGGACTTCGAGGAGCTTTTCTCGAAAGACGAGCTGATTACGAACATCATGCTGTACTGGATTCCGAATACTTTCTGTTCGGCCATCCGGATCTATATTGAGTCACACAACTATCCCTGGACGGTCCAACCTGGCCAAAAGGTCCAAGTGCCTACCGGTATTGCGGCCTTTCCAAAGGACATCGTGCCCATCATCAAGTCGCAGGTGGAGAAATACTTCAATGTAGTGCGCTTCAACGAGTTCCCGCGCGGCGGGCACTTCGCCATTCACGAGCAGGAGAGCGTGCTTGCGGGCGACATCCGCGCTTTCTTCCGTCCATTGAGATAACCAGCAGAATCCAACCCACGCGAAAGGCAAAGAACGAATGTGCGCCGCACTACGAGAAACGGATCGTTTGCGGCCGGATCCCCTCGCCTGGGCAGGAGCTGACCGAGCCTGATGCACAGCATACGTGGCGCGCAAGTTGGTCGAGGTAGTGATGGCTTGCCACAAAGCACCAAGAAGAAGGACTTGGCGAAGGGAGAAAACCCATGGGCGATATCGTAAGACCGTCAGAACTTCAGGCGGCCAGGAGTTGGCTGAACGAGTCTTTTTTGCTCCCTGCCACTGGCGCCGGTCTGTCTTCTTTCCCAGTGTCCTTCCGCTACGCCGATCGCAGGTTGCCGGACGACGCGACGAACGGCTGGATGATGCGCCGAGAACCCTCCAGGCAGGTACCGGACGCTGTTCGTGAGACAGTCATGCTCGCTGACCCGCAAACCGGCCTGGCGTGTCGTTGCGAAATCAAGGCTTACAGGGATTTTCCTGCCCTGGAATGGGTCGCGTACTTCAAGAATGCTGGGGAGACGGATACCCCGGTCCTCTCTGACATTCAACCGCTCGATATCCTGTTCCCGCTGGACGCGGGAGCACTGTGCCGGGTCCACCATGCCAGGGGCGCGCTCGCGCAGCGGGACGACTTTGCGCCGTTGGAGGCCTCTCTCACATTCCGTCAAGGCGGCTCAAAACTTGAGCTTTCCGCGCGCACCGGGAAATCCTCGACCCTCCATCTGCCGTTTTTTAACCTGGAGATGGGAAGTGGCGGGGTGATCGGCGCCATTGGTTGGACCGGCGGCTGGTCGGCCAGTTTTCAACGCCGGAAAGAGGGCATCCGCGTGCAGGCTGGCATGGAACGCACGCATCTCAGGCTGCGTCCAGGCGAGGAGATTCGCTCGCCCCGCATCCTTCTCCTGTTCTGGGAAGGGGATCGCATCCGCAGCCAGAACATGCTCCGGCGCCTGATCCTGGCGCACTACACCCCGCACCCCCACGGGCAGTTGCTGCAGCCGCCGTTCTGCGAGGGGGCGTGGGGTGCCCGTACTGAGGACAGTCATCTCGAAAAGATCCGATGGCTGAAGGAGAACCGCATCCCGACCGAGTGTTACTGGATCGACGCGGGTTGGTACGGCGACCGCCCCATCGCAGAGGCGGCCGACGGACTGAGCAGCGCCTGGATGAGACAGGTCGGCAGTTGGTTCCCCAACCCGGAGGCTTATCCCAGTGGCTTCGGGCCGATCGGCGCGGCCGCGCAGGAGGCTGGGCTGGGCTTGCTCCTCTGGGTTGAACCGGAGCGGGCCTTCGAGGGCACGCAGATGGTTCGGGAGCACCCCGATTGGCTCATCGGCCCGGTGCCATCCGGCAACGCGGATGGTGTCAACTTCATGGTCAACCTGGGCATTCCGGAGGCCCGCCGTCACATCACTGACCTGGTCTCGAACCTGATCCGCGAAAGCGGGATCACCTGCTACCGCCAGGATTTCAACGACCTGCGCGTGCCCGAGTTGTTTGCGATGGCCGATGCGCCCGATCGCGTGGGCATGACCGAAATCCGGCACGTCGAGGGCCTCTATGCCTTCTGGGATGAGCTCCTGGCGCGCTACCCCGGTCTGATCATTGACAACTGCGCAGGAGGTGGGCAGCGCATCGACCTGGAGACGATCTCGCGCAGCGTCCCGCTCTGGCGCAGCGATTTGCAGTGCTGGCCCTTCGACCCGCTCTCGATGCAGACCCAAACCCACGGTTTGGCGCACTGGGTCCCGCTCAGCGCGGCCGTGTGTGCGGAGCCGACCTCATATGCCATGCGCAGTGCGTTGGGCCCGGGCCTGGTGACACACTGGAGTTCGCAGGCGCTTGAAGGTGGCACGGACCTCCCCATTGAACGCATTCGCGGGCTGATGGATGAGGCCCTGGCGATGCGCAAGTACTTCTACGGCGATTTCTATCCGCTGCTCTCCTTCAGCCTGGCCGCCGACGCCTGGGCAGCCTGGCAGTATGACCGGCCCGACCTGGGCGAAGGCATCATGCTGGCCTTTCGTCGGCAACACAGCCCGATCGAGTCGGCAACCTTCACCCTGCACGCCTTGGATGTTGATGCCACCTACGAGTTGCACGATGCCGATGCGGGTCCGCTGGGCCATTTCTCCGGCCGGCAACTGAGCGAGGAGGGGCTGCACGTGCGGATTGCCGAACAGCTGGGGGCCCTTCTGTTTCACTATCGAAGGCTGAGATAGGACGATGGTGAAGAAGGGTGACCAGCGGCTGGGTGCGTTGGCGGAACAAGGGGCGGAGAGGATGCACGACGAACACACATCGGCCTGTAGAGGGTTGGAGACAACAAGCCACGATGATACGAAAGTGCTCTATTTCGGTAACTGGGAAGGGGCCACGGACCAGGTTGGGCAGGCGCGCCATCGCTCCAATACGCCGTACAGCGCCTGCGTGCTGGCTTGCAGGGGTTCGACGGTCCGCTGGCTGGGATCTCAGGGACCCGACCACGGGATTGCCGAGGTCTATGTCGACGGGGTACTGGAGCGGACGGTCGACGCCTATGCGCCCAGCGCGCTCGCCTCGCAGATGCTCTTTGAGAAAACCGGGCTGGATACGGGACGGACCCACACGCTTCGGATCGTGATCAAGCGGGAACGGAATCAGGCCGCGACCGACTGCTTCCAGGGGATCGATGGCTTCGAATCCGAGCAGCCGGTGGACTATCCGGCGATCCTCCGCCTGGCGGCGGAAGCGGAACTGCGCGCCATCACCAGGGAGACGAAGGCCTACCTCGCGCCGGAGGCGTGGAGGCCGGTGGCCTATGCTGCCTCAGCGCTGGCAAGCGGAGTTGTGCTCGGACCGGGCCTTCTGCGCGGCTGCTTCGAGCGGAATATCGCCTATCTCAACCGTTGCTTTGGCGAACCATACTACAGCGACGCCGGCGACAACAAGTGGGTGCAGACATTGCCGGCTTCGGCGGAGGGTCGCATGCTTGCCGGGGCCGGCCATACGTTGCGCTGGGGCGAACAGCCCGATATGCGCGTTATCGTCGACACGTTTGTGAACACGGTCAAGGCCCGCCAGTCTGCTGATGGATATTGCCTGCCGTACGACGAGACCAACATGAAACCGCAGGAGTCTGACTGGCAGGATGAGCGGCGCAACTACGATCGCGTAGGCCTGACACGGGGTCTGCTCGCGGCCGGGATGGCGGGCAACACTAACGCCTACGATGTCCTGCGCCGGTTCTATGATTGGTTGAACGCTTCGCCCTACTACCCACGCCTGCTAAGCGGCAATTTCTACGGTTCGGCTCACAACTGCAACAACGGGCACGCGGGCGGGCTGGAGATGTTCTTCTCACCTGTCGGCAAGGCGGAGGATCTTGTCGCGGTCGAGCGGTACTTCGTCCAGGATTTCTTCATCGACCAGGCACGAAACGCTGAGCCGCTGAGCCTGGGCTATTACCCCCTGCACACCCCCCATTCCTACGTGCTGCTCGCCTTCGAAGCCTGGCTTGACCACTACCGAGCGACGGGGGCGACGAAGTATCTGGAGGCTGCGAAGGGCGCATGGCGCATCGTTGCGGACTTCTACAAGCACGTTGGAGGCACCATCGCCATCTGCGAAATGGGACCTGGTGCCTATCCTCCCGGGTCCTACTACCTCGGGAAACACACCGGGGAGACCTGCGGCAGCGTGTTCTGGGCCGACTTCAACCACCGGTTCCTGCAACTGTACCCGAGCGAGGAATGCTACGCTGCCAAGATCGAGAAAGTCATTCTCAACGTCATCCTGGCGGCGCAGGCCGAAGATGGTTCGATCAGGTACCACAACCACTTGCACGGCGCCAAGGATAAGCCCCAGTGTGCCAACACCTGCTGCGAGGTCATGGGTGTCCCCTTCATTGCCAGATTGCCGCAGTATATCTACTCGGTTGCCGAAGACGGGCTGTACGTAAACCTATACGCGCCCTCAGCCATAACCTGGCAGCACAGTGGTCGGGAAGTGAGTTTGAAGACGGCCACTGGCTTTCCGTTCAAACCCGGGGTGACCCTGACCTTGGCAACCGCCGCGCCGACGAGGTTAAGGGTACGTATCCGGGTGCCGGCTTGGTCTGGCGCGCGTGTGCAAGTGGTGGTAAACGACACGTTCATCGCCGAAGGCCAACCCGGAACCTACGTCACGCTCGACCGAGAATGGGAGGATGGCGATCAGATCAGTTTTGCCCTGCCCGCTCAGTTCCGTTTGACGCGGTACACCGGGTTCGATCAGGTCAAGGGCTGGGATCGTTATGCCCTGGAATACGGCCCGCTCCTGATGGCATTGGTCGGCCCAGGGGACGACCGGTACCATCAGTCCAATGGGCAGCCCTGTGCCCGCCTGTCGATCGCGCCTGAGGATCTCATCGCAGCCCTGCTGCCACTTGAGGACAAACCTCTTCACTTCGGGATCGAAGGACATGCCGGCCATGTGTACGTGCCTTACTACGAGGTGAACGGAGAAACCTTCACCTGCTTTCCAATCGTAGGGGAATGAGCCGCGCTGAGAGGATTCACCAAGGCAGGTAGGACGGTCCGATCCACCGTGAGGTCCCTGCTCATGGCCAGCAGACTTGTCGGTATTCGTGTGGGTAACAGAAAGGCCGAGTGAGGACACATTCGAATGAGCAGATATCGCGATATGCAGAATCGGATGGCAAGAGGCTGGAATACCTGGAACGTGCGCAGCGTTGCATCTCACGTGCTGCTGCCTGGAGCATTTGCCCTCAACATCGGGCTCAAGGAATACCGGGCTGGCCGATATTTCAAGGAAACGCTGATCGGGAGATACCAGGGTGATCCGGGCTTCGAGTATCGCGGCGGCGAGCACGTGGAAGTGGCCACACCTGGCCCGCATGCCTACGATGGGAGCTACACCGAGCTGCGCCTGGCCGGCGGCAACGTCATCAAGGTGCCCGACGCGGTCCCGGATGATGCTGCAACATTGAGCGAACCCCTCTCCTGCGCTATCAATGCCCAGGAGTTGGGAGGGCTGAAAACCGGAGATCGCGTGCTGATGTCATGATCGTGCAGTGCAGCGAACCGAGGTTGACGCTGCTGCGGGAACTGCGCGGAGTACGCGTGATCGCCGGCTCTGCTGAAGATGTGGATGAGGTGGTCCGGGAACGGACAGGCGATCGGCCTTGCACGCAAGGGGGGTGCGATCAGCCTTTTCGCCAGCCTGCCGAAAGGCGCATCCACCATCACCCTGGACAGTCGGCTGATCCACTGTGGGGAGTTGCGCGTCGTCGGCGCATCCGACTCGCAGCCGGAGCACGTGGCGCACGCCGTGCGCATGATGGCTGAGGACAAAATCCACTGGCAACGGCTGATTAGCCATCGGCTGCCCTTGGCCGAGTTCCATGCTGGCATAGCGCTGATGAAGGGCAAGCAGTCGCTGAAGGTGTTGATGTATCCATAGATTTGACTGGAGACGAGGACATGCCAGGACCATTTGATGGGCAATTGGCCTTCGTCACTGGCGGTGCGACCGGAATCGGAGCAGCGATCGTTGAGCGTTTCGCGATGCTGGGTGCGGGCG
>JACNHM010000495.1 GCA_014383605.1 Chloroflexota bacterium | reverse complement strand
CACCGCCTTTCTGCCGGACTTGGCAGTCCGGCAAGAGCAAATCTGGATCTACTGGGTCTGGACAAGGGTGTGCCGACAAAGGCCTGCGCAGTGCACGACATCCTCGGAAATTCATCCGCTGTCCGGCAGCGGACGCTCCTCCGGCCCATCATACTCGTGCGCCGTGGGATGGATGCGCCGCATAGGGCGTTCGCGGGTCTGCTCCTCGTACACGTGAGCCACCAGCCCCACCGTGCGGCTGATGGCGAAGAGGCCGTTGCCCAGTTCCGGCGGGAAGCCCATCTCACACAGGACGGTGGCGATGGCCCCGTCCACGTTCAGGGGCAGATCGCGGCCCAGCGCTTCCCGCATGGCCACCCGCAGGGCGCCGGCCATCTGCACGTAGTCTCCGGCCACGCCCAGTTCCTCGGCCAGTCCGAAGAGCCGCCGCGTGCGCGGGTCGTCCGTGTGCACGCGGTGGCCGTAGCCGGGGAGGCGTTTCCCCTGCGCCCGGTACTCGGCCAGCAGCTCCGCCGCCACGGTCGCCGCGTCCCTGCCGCTCTCCCGCTGGCGCTCGACCGCCTCCAGCAGTACCTGCATGCAACCCTCGATGGCCCCGCCGTGATGGCGATTGATGGCCATGATGCCCGCGGCCACCGCCGTGGTCAGCGGCGCGCCGCCCGAGGCCACGGTGCGCGCCGCCAGCGCCGACGGCGGCGTCGCCCCGTGATCCACGCTGGACACCAGGATGGCATCCATCAGCTTGCCATGCGCTTCCGAGGGCAGCTCGCCCTTCAGCGCCAGGTAGACCACCTGGCCGAAGGAGCGCCGCCCCATCAGTTCGTCAATGCGATAGCCGCGCACGGCCACTTTGTTCGGTTCGATCTTGGTGATGGCCGTGCACCATTTCTCCTCACCCATACTTTCCTCCGTTTCCGCTTCCATCCGGGTTCCCAGCTGAGACTGAGTCTGCCACCGATGTGAGGCAGTTGTACTGCCGAACGGGGTTTCCATCTCAGTTCTCAGCCGAGACTGGCGCATGCTTCTTGGCCAGCTTGTGACTGATCACTTCGAGCAGTTCTTGCGCAACGTTCAGAACGTGGTCTGCTTCTTGCCTGGTTGCTCTGTGTTGACCGTAGACAGTGCGATGCCGCTTTCTCCGCGCTCGGTCGAACTCGTTCACCAGGCGAGGGTGCGGCTGTCCCAGGCAGAATTCGGTGAACTCCACCAGCGTCTTGTGATGTCGTTCAACACCTGCCCGGTAGCCCTCACTATACAGCAACGCAGTTGCTGCAAGCAACATGGCATTGTAGGCCAGTTCGAACGAGGATGACGGAAAGCGAGCGGCGAGCTCCCGCGCCGCGCTCAGTTCCTCCTCCGCGCGCTCCAGTACCCCCTGGATCTCCTCAGGTGCGATCGCTTGGCGTCGAATCCACCCCCTGCGTTCCAACTCGTGGTACGGCATTGCCACCTCCGATTAACCAGATCTTGGGCCCTTGCATTACTCTCTGCAGGAAGGGATCACCTTCGCCTTGGCGTTGGGCAAAATCCTCCGCGCCGTAAACCGTTTCGTTGATCTCTCTGCCAAGGCGCTGCTCCAGTTCCCGGAGCAGTTGATGCAACCTGTCCAGATCTACCTCGCCAACGAGCATAAGATCAATGTCAGAGCCGATTGTCTCTTCGCTTTTGGCGAAGGAGCCATAGATGAAGGCCTGGTCTATTTGACCAAGTGCGGCCAGATCATCTCGAAGCGCCTGGCCCACTCCTGCTGTTTTCAGCACGATGCCTTTCAACTCCGGATAAATGGGGCAACGCTTGTTCACCCGGTAATACTTGAGGTTGCCCTGCCGTCTGCTATCCAGCAGGCCGATCTTTTCCAGGCGCTTCAGCTCCCTGCGGATAGTATTGTTGTTCTCCTCTAGCTCTCGCACCAGTCCCTTGAGATAGTATTCCGCGTCGGGATGGGTCAGAAAGAGGACAAGCAGTTTCACCCGCACTCTGGAGGTGATCAACTCTTGCAGCATCTCAGCTTTCTCCCGGTCGGCAATTGGGTACTAATAGTACCCAAACGGGTAGTTAATGTACCCAATTCTACCTGCACAGAGCAGAAATGTCAAACTCGGCCTTCGTTGTGACGCGGAATTGACACGACACCCCTCCTGTGCTACAATACGTCCGAACTGTACAATTCGGATAATTGCTGGAGGGGGCAGATGAAATACATCGGCGCTGCCGAAGCTCGCGACAAGCTTTCGCAGGTCATCAATGAAGTGGCCTATGGCAACCAGCGTTACACCGTGGAGCGGCGCGGCCAGCCCCTGGCTGTGTTGGTCAGCGTGCCCGACTACCAATCGCTGGTCGGTCTCCTGTCCGAAGCCGGCGTTCGCAGTGAGATTCACGCCATCCCTGTCCACGTCCGCTTCGACGGCGAGCGCTTCTTCGTCAACGATGATCGCTTCGATCTCCATGGCGAGGGACCGACGCTGGATGCCGCCCGAAACGACTACTGGCTGGCCCTTCAGGATTATCACGCCGACCTGCAGGCCGACGCCGGCCGCCTGGCACCCTATCTGGCCCAGCATCTGGCGCAGCTCACGCCAATCCTGGCCGCTGCTGAGAGCGAGGCGGAATGACCACGCTCAAGGCCAGGAACGTGCAACGGGCGCTGCTGCACAAGCTGGGCTTCCAGCATCGTTCTGGCCACCACGACATCTACCGGCTGTACCTGGATGGCCGCCTGGTGGCCCGCACCCACATGTCGCATGGCCGGCGCGAACTCAGCGACTATCACGTCGGCCAGATGGCCTCGCAGATGCGGCTCAGCCGCCAGGAGTTTCAGGACGCTGTGGACTGCCCTCTCAACCAGGAGGCGTACCACGCGCTGCTGCGCCAGCGGCTGGAGGCGCGGTAAGGACAGTCCCCATCCTGGGCAACCGCAAGGGTTGCCCCTACAATGTAGCCAGCACCTCCTTCATCGCCTGGGGGAGGTCGTCGAAGGCGTCCACCACCACCGCGCCGGCCTGCCGCAGCCGGGCCACCTTCCCCTCGTGCGTGCCGCGGCCACCCTCGATGATCGCCCCGGCGTGGGAAAAGCGCGTGCCGCTCTTGGCCGCCTTGCCACCGATGAAAGCCACCAGTGGCTTGCTGAACTCCCCCGCCTCCATGAGATCGGCCACCCGCTCCTCCTGCGTGCCGCCAATCTCGCCGAACATGGCCACCGCCTGGGTGTCCGGGTCTTGTTCGAAGAGCCGCACAGCTTCCGGCGCCGGCAGGCCAACGACAGGATCGCCGCCCACGTGCACCAGCGTCGTGGCCCCGATGCCCTCCTGCGCCAGGTAGTAGGCCATGGAAGAGGTGATGCCGCCGGAGCGGGAGACGATGCCCACCGGCCCCTGGAAAAACCAGGAGCGGGCCGACACGGCGCGGCCGCCCATCATGCCCACCACCGCCTTGTCCGGGCTGAGCACGCCCAACGTGTTGGGGCCGACGAAGCGCGCGCCAGTCTGTTTGGCGGCCTTGGCGATGCTCAACACGTCGTAGATGGGCACGCGGTCGGGGACGATGACCAGCAGCTTGACGCCGGCCTCGATGGCTTCCAGCGCCGCGCTCTTGACCAGCGGCGCCGGGATGAAAAGCACGCTGACGTCGAGCGGCCCGGCGTTTTCCCAGGCCTCCTGCACCGTGTCGAACACGGGAATTCCCTCGACCTCCTGGCCGCCGCGGCCCGGCGTGACGCCGGCGACCACCTGCGTGCCGTATTCCCGCATGAGGCGGGCGCGCGCCATCCCCTCCCGCCCGGTGATGCCCTGCACCAGCACCCGTTTGGTTTCGTCTATCAAAATGGACATGGAAGGCTAACCTCTCACCCATTCTACCAATGTACCAGTCTACCAACGGAGATTCCGCCCGGCCCTCGTGTTCATCATCGGGTGTATGTGTCCGGGTCAAGTGGACTCCGACAGCCTTTGCTTGATGGCCGCCACGTAGCGCGGCTCCCGCTCGATCAGGATGAAGTGACGACCGTGCTGGCGGGCCACGACGCCCGTGGTGCCCACGCCGGCCATGGGATCGAGCACCACGTCGCCGGCGTTGGACGAGGTCAGGATGACCCGCTCCAGCAGTCGTTCCGGTTTCTGAGTGGGATGCAGCTTCTTGCCGTCTTCGCCCTTGATGCGCTGCTTGCCCGCGCAGACCGGCAGTTGCCAGACGTTGGCTCCCACCTTGCCCATGCCAAAACCCTTGACCTGATCGAAGTTAATCGTGTACCCTTTGACCGACTTGTCCTTGACCGCCCAGATGAGCGTTTCCGTGGCGTTGGTGAAGCGCACCTGCCGGAAATTAGGTACAGGATTCGTCTTGAGCCACAACACGTCGTTCAGTATCCAGAACCCCAGGTCTTGCAGGATAGCCCCCACGCGGAAGATGTTGTGGTAGGTGCCCATGACCCACAGCGTGGCCTGGGGCTTCATCAGCCGCTTGACCTCCGTCAGCCAGGCTCTCGTGAACGCGTCGTACTCCTCGAAGCTCTCGAACTGATCCCAGTGCTCGTTGACCCCCTCGACCACCGTGCCGCTCCAGCGGACGAGTTTGCGCTTGGGCAGTTGCAGGTAGTAAGGCGGATCCACGAACACCAGGTCGGCGATCTCGGCAGGGAGCTTTCTCATCGCCTCCAGGCAATCGCCCTGGATGACCTTGTCCAGAACGTCGGGCAAAGCATAGCTTTCGGCGTTCGCTCGGTCTTCGATCACCCAGTTCATATCATCCTTGCCGAGTTAGCTCAACATCTTGGATTTGACAATACTTGAAATATGTGCTATCTTAAGTTCAGAACCCGGTGCCCTAGATCCCCCTCGGTAACCACTCCGAGGGTGTGCGCTAGGGGTTCGCGGCGTAAGCCCCCCCGGGTTTTGTTGCTATAGAACGTCCAGAAGTTCTGCCATCGTCACCACGTGATCTGGGGCGACTTTCCCCCGGTGTACCCTCCAAGCCCGCTCGTGAGCTCTTGACCTCCTGCCTATCTGCCCGAAAACGATTGTCTCTTTGCTGATTTGCAGGCCAGATCTTTCCCGGAAGAACCGTAACAGCATACCACGGATATCTGCCTCGTGTCCTGGATATTCCTGATCAATAGTCACGGCCACCAAGTCCTGTGCGATATCGCGCAGTAGCAGAAAAAGCCCGGCAGTGAAGAGCATCAACTGAGCCGTTGGGGCACCTTTCCCTTTGGCCCTGAGTACGGCTAACACTTCTCGCTTGACGCTGGCTGGGATCCGGATGGCGAACTGAATATCGTCTGAGAAGGCCAAAACCGTATCCCTTGACGTCTGCTCGATCTTCACGCTCTGATCAATTTGGCCATGTGCGATCACTTCAAGCTGGCCCGGTATTCTTCCAGACCCGGAATCGGCAGATGTACGTATCCGCCGCCGGCGCCGCGCAAGAAGCATTCCACCTCGCAGGCCAGACACTCCACGCAGCGGCCCTTCTTGGCCTCCTCCGGCGTGATGTTGAGCACCGGCAGCCCGCCCTCCAGCGTGAGGATGCTGCGCGCACACTCCTGCACGCACACCTTGCTCTCGCACTGAGCGCAGACGGCATGGTCAAAAGTCACCGTGCCACCGGTCACTGTCTCGAAAGCGTAGGGCCTCTGCGGCTCTGGCCGCGGCGGCAACGGCTCTACCTCCATCAACTCGCCGGCCTTGATCAGCGCGTCCAGCCGCTCGGCGCAGAACCAGGCCGTGTCATCTTTTTTGTATCCCTCCATCGGCGCCGGCACGCGGCCGTTGAGCCGCTCCAGGATCTCCACCGCCTTGTCCTCACCATTGCCGCCCAGCCGGATGACCACGGGAATGGCGATGTGCTCCTCCAGGAACGCCTTGACCAGCCCGCGGGCGGAGTGGAACTGCTCCTGGCTGGCCACGCCGGAACCGGAGCCGAAGTAGCCGTCAATGCCCGGCTGCGAGAGGATGATCTTCGCCGCCCGGTAGACCTTGGAGGCGGGCGGGTTGCCGCTGGTGTCCACGAAGTTGGCCAGCTTGTAGCCCCGGCTCAGGATGGCGTCCATGCTCATCATCGAGCCGCCGCCGCCCGCGCCGTGGAAGCCAATGTACCCCTCGCCCCGGCCGAAGTCCAGGGCCATCTGAATAAAATAGAAGGTGCCGCGGTAGTCTTTCGCTTCCACCTGCCAGGCGATCTTCTCCAGCGCCGTCGGCGGGCGGTCGAACTCGCGGGCGATCTCGATGCCCAACTCCGGATGACGGAAGACAGCATAGTCGTCAATGGTCAACCGGCAGTCGGCAGCGTACAGCTTGCCGTCACTGGTCAGCACCAGCGGGTTGATCTCCGCCGTCCGCGCCTCGACAGTGCGCGCCACGTCGTAGAGCTGGGCCAACAGGCCGCCCAGATCGTTTTGCAGACGACCCTGGATGCCCGCCTGGCGCACCAGGTTGCGGGCCTGGAAGTCCAGCAGCCCCGTCTCGATGTCCACGTGGCGCTGCGCCACTTTGCCGGGGTGCTGGGCGGCGATCTCCTCAATGCCCGTGCCACCGACGCTGGCGAACAGCACCAGCGGCGCTTGCTCCCGGTCATCCACGATGACGCCGGCGTAGAACTCCCGCGCCACGTCCAGCCGTTCCTCCACCAACACCTGCTCCACGGTGAAGCCTTTGACGGCCATGCCCAGCATGGCGCCGGCGGCGGCCGCGGCCTCTTCCGGCGTGGCCGCCCGCTGGATGCCGCCCAGTCTGGCCCGGCCGGTGATCCAGGCCTGCGCCTTGACCATCACATCGCCCCCGATCTCGGCGGCGATGCGCGCCGCCTCCTCGGGGGTCGTCGCCACACCGCCGCGGGGCACCGGAATCTTATGCTCCCGCAGCAGCGCTTTGCTTTGGTATTCGTGTAAACGGGCCATGATCCTCCTCGTTCACAAAGTGATGCAAGAGGCAGGATCAGTAGATCCAAGAAGCTCGCGGTGGACTGCCAAGTCCACCGCCTTTCTGCCGG
>JACNHM010000446.1 GCA_014383605.1 Chloroflexota bacterium | reverse complement strand
GGGGGGGGGGGGGGGGGGGAGGGGGGGGGTGGGGGGGGGGGGGGGGGGGGGGGGTGGGGTAGGGGGGGGGGGGGGGGGGGGGTTTGGGGGGGGGGGGGGGGGGGGGCGGGGGGACGGGGAGAGTTAGCTGGTGTGCATTGGATGGCGGTCAGAGACAGTAGGAGAAGCACCCCTACCAATGCCAGGACACCAATCTCCAATCTCCAACTTCCAACTTCCAACCCTTCGACCAGGCTCAGGGCAGGCTTCCAATCTCCAACCTCCAACTTCCAGCTACTCATCAGACATCACTTTGGAGACGTGGGTGAAGTAATTGTACACCGTGGCCGACAGGCGGCGGAAGATGGGGAAGCAGCGATCCCAGTTGATCCAGTCCGTGTCCTCCCACAGGAGCAGCCCGAACAGGTAGTCGCCCTGCGGAGTGAAGACGACCCCTATATCGGAGCGGGTATCGCCCACCCAGCCGTGTTTGTGGGCGATGGGTGTCTCTGGCGGGACGCTGGCTCCGATGACGCTGCGCACGGGATTGGTCTTCAGCCAGTCCAGCATCTCGCAGCAATCCTCGGCGGTCAGGTTGTCATAAGCCGCCAGTAGCTTGCCCTCACCCTGGCATCCCTGGTAAATCGCCTCCCACAGCACTGCCAGGTCAGCCAGCCAGGTCTGCATCATGGGATCGGGACGGGTGTCAATGGCGGCCTCGGCGGCGGGCACGTTGACCTCAGGCAATTCGGGTTTGGGGATGGATGGCCAATTCACCCCGCCCTCGATATAATAAGGCTGACGCATGAAGGTGCGGACCAATCCCAGGGCGTGGAAGGTCTCGTTGACTCGCTTAACTCCTTCCGTCGCGTCTCCTCCGCCGATTTCCATCAGCACCAGGTTGGAGGCGGCGTTGATGCTCTCGGAGATCATGTAGGAGACATTGAGTTGAACATCATCGGGCAGATCGCCGTCCCAGGTGCGGTAGGCAGTGACCAGAATGCCAGCCTTGAGTAGGCTCGTGCCGGCGTACACGACGTGGATATTGTGGGTGAGTTCTTCGCCAGTGGAGAGATCCTGGACGTACAAGCCGGTCGTGCCGCTGAAGTCACTGCTGATGTCGAGCAGCAGCGGCTTGAGGTCGGACAAGGGGAGGGGCGCCGGGGCCACGTCGGTGATGACCAGGGAGACGGAATCAATTGCATCGGATTCCAGGGCGGTGGTAATAGCCGTCAGCGATGCTTCCACGTCCAGCGCGCGGCCCATCCGCCCCGGCTCGAAGTCGTAGATAGTCATGTCGGCGTCGAAGGGCGTCCACGACTCGGGCCAGCGCGGGTCATCTTCCAGGGTAGTGCTTATCGCCTGGGCTGGCTTTGGACGGATATGAGATACAGCGGCGATGGCCTCTAGTTCAGAACGGACGTCGGCCTCGCTAAGGGGCGCAACTTCTAGGGGGGCAACTCGCAGCTTGATGGGGCTTGTCTCTTTGTTGGCCAGAGCTGCGGCGATCATTTCCACAGCCTCATCTGTGTCAAGCTTAAGCCCTGCCTGTCCGGGGTAGAAGGCCAGGTCTTCTGCGCTGAAGCGATGCTCCTGCACCGGCTGATAAATGTCTGCGGCGATAACCTCCAGCTCAGAACGCAGGGCGGCCTCGTCCGGCGGCGTAACCTCGAGGTCGTTGACTGGCAGCTCGATGGGGCGCGTCTCTCCGTCGGCCAGAACTGCGGCGATCATCTCCATGGCCTCATCGCGGTCGAGCTCAAGCCCCGCCTGGCCGGGATAGAAGGTCAGGTCTTCCTCGCTGAGGCGGTGCTCACGCACCGAATGGTCAATGCCGGCGGCGATATCTTCCAGCTCTGAACGTAGGTTGGTCTCGTCTAGCGGCGTAACCTCAAGGACGGCAACCGGCAGCGTGATGGTGCGCGCCTCTCGGTCGGACAGAGCTGCGGCGATCATCTCTACGGCCTCATTGCGGCCAAGCTCGAGCCCCGCCTGGCTGGGATAGAAGGCCAGGTCTGCCGCGCTGAGGCGATGCTCTTGCAGCGGACGATCAACGCTCGCTGCGAGATCATCCACGAAATTGGCCAGCAGCGCGCGGTCGAACTTGGTCTGCAAGGGCGCGTCCACGTCGAAGGGCAGTGGGGTTTGGAATAGGAAATCGCTGAAGCGGGTGTCCGCGCCGACGGCAGTGGCCTCGTTCACCATCGCCTCCACAAGCACAGTGAAGCCCACCACTGCCGGGTCAAGCTCCTGGCTGCGGTCAAGGTAGCGAAGTGCAATGGGGCGGGCCAGCGGATCTTCCCATTCCTGCCGTACCAGGGTCCGGGCCTCGTCGGGCGTCATCCTGCCCACGTCCAGGCCGGTGATGGTCACCCCAGGCCGGATGTGAGCCACATAGTCCTGATAGGCCTGCCAGCGGTGGTTGACGAACAGCCCTCCGGCGATGAGTACCGCCGCCACGGGGATCAGCCACCACAGGCGGCGCGCGCGTGATAGAGTCCCTTGGAGTATGTTTGTGGATTCTTCAGGTGGCATCTTTTCACCTCACTATCTCAACACTTTCGACAATAGCCGCCGTATCTCGACGGTGGACAGGTATTGTCCGACGTATCGGTCATCCAGCCAGATCTCGAAATGCAGGTGGAGGCCACCCTCGGGATTGTACAGCGACTCGGGCGTGCCAGAGTTGCCCACTGTGCCGATGACCTGGCCCTGGGCCACGTCGTTGCCAACCTCCAACTCGTCGGCGATGCCGCTCAGGTGGGCATAACGGGTGATGAGGCCGTCGCCGTGGTCCAGCCACACCTGCCGCCCGCGGAGACCGTCCAGCACGTCGTCAGGGGTGTGTCCCTCCTGGCGACAGGTGGCCAGCCACTGGTCCATCTGCGATTCGGTGGGATTCTCGTAGTCCCAATCGGCGCGGATGACGATGCCGTCGCGTGCAGCCAGTACCTTGGTGCCAATGGTAACCGGGGAGCCGTCGGCGTAAGCATAGAGGTCTATACCTTGATGCACCCCATAGCGGTAGTGACGCGGCGCGCCGGGCAGAGTGTTCAATCGCTGCGGCAGGAGCATATCGGCGATGGGCATCGTCAGTCCGTGCACTTGGAGGTTGGAGATTGGAGGTTGGAGGTTGGAAGCCTGCCCTGAGCCTGGTCGAAGGGTTGGAAATTGGAAGTTGGAAGCCTGCCCTGAGCCTGGTCGAAGGGTTGGAGGTTGGAGGTTGGAAGTTGGAAATTGGAACAAAACATCTGGCCCAATCAAGAGTAAACCGCCGTCCACCGGCCAGCAGCCGCGCAGGGTTACGTCTCGGTCAATGAAGGTGTACATGGCGCGCGTCTCGCCCGTATCGGTGTCCAGAGCCAGCACTCGGCGGTCGTTGCTGTCGAGGAGGTACAGCAGTCCGACTTCGGCGAGCTCAGTCGAGCCGTCGGCAGCGGCGCACAGTGTCGTCGGGTAGTCCAGACCGCTCGACACAGTCCAGGCTTTGGTCCAGTTCGGTCCACTATATTTGATCACCGAGGGCCGCTGGCCGGGCCACTCGCGGAGGAGGACGTACACGTTCTCGCCGTCTACCGCCATGTCAACTCCCAGGCTGCTTGGCAGCTCGGCTACGACCACGGCCCGACCGCCGGCCACACGCCACACTCGCCCGGCGTTGGAGTCGAGGAAGTAGGTTGCGTCTTGGTCCGCAGCGACGGCGGTTACATAAGTGCCGCCGGTGCCGGCCACGGTCTCCCAGTTTGAACGATGCCAGGTCTCGTCTGCTGCATCGTAGCGTACCACCTCACCGGAGCGGTCCACAGCCAATAGCGAACCGTCCGGCGACAGTGCCACCTCCGACAACTCCTGAACCGGCAAACCGGCCAGGGTGTCGCCGGGCGCGGCCATCACCACCGGCGGTTCGGTCTCACTCACTGTCAGGCGCAGCAGCCGGCCGCTGTCTACCATGTACAGCGTGTCTCCATTCACAGCCAGGCTCACGGGGTGGGGGAACGTCCCAGCCGAGTAGCGGTAGGCGGTCACGCTGTCCTCGTCGAGCCAGTGCGCCTCGCCGGGCGCCCCATCGTCACGGGCGGTGACGATATCTTCCACCGCCGCCAGCACTGCCCGCACGCCCTCAAGGTTGCGCTCGAACTCGGTGTCCTCGTGGTTGGTCAGCTCCACCTCGGCGACGGCGATGCCCAGGTCGGCCAGGTAGTCGTTGAAACCGCCGCTGATGGGATAGCCCGTCCAGCCTTCCTCAGGGAAGTCGTAGCCTGTGCCTGCCGCAAGCGTCGCCGCCAGTCGCAGCGATGAGGCGTTATCCCGGCAGCCGCCAGTGAACACTGCCCCCGCCCTGCTGTGGTAGAAGACCACGACGTGGGCGTCGGCCAGGAAATCGCGCGCCGCCCGCGACTCTGGTTCGGAGAAGGGATACGCGCCGCCCGCGCCGGGCTGTGGGCCATCGCTGGTGTAGGTCGTCGGACTCCAATCGTTGCCGACGCAACCGTCCAGGTCGGTGTCGGTGTTGCGGTTCAGGTCCACCCCGCGGGCGTTGAACCGCGTGCCGGCGGCCAGGCCATCGGGGTTTAGGGTGGGGATGATCCAAAGGCTGACGTCGCCGGGCGCGTCATTGGGTTTGGCCTTGAAATGGGCCAGCAACTCCCGCGCCAGCTCATGGGTATTGGCCTCCCAGCCGCCGTGGATGTCGCCTACCAGCACCACCTTGTAGCCCCCCAGGCCGATGCGGTAGGCCTCAATGGGGCGACCCTCCGCCGATTGGCCAATGGTCAGGGATGCGGGAGTGGGCGTAGGGGTGGGTGTAGGCGTGGTCGTTGGGCGCGGGGTGGGAGTCGAGGTGGCGGTATGGGTGGGCGTGGGCGTCATGGTGGCAGTGTTGGTTGGTGTGGGTGTCACCGTCGGGGTCGGAGTTGGCGTTACAGTACGGGTAGGCGTGATGGTGGAAGTCGGAGTGTGGGTAGGAGTAGCAGTCTGAGTCAGCGTCGCCGTAGCAGCGCGGGTGGGCGTCGGTGACGGCGTCGCCACGGCGCAGCCGGAGAAAAGGACCACAGTCAAGGCCAGGGCGATACTCAATATCCAATCTCTAATCTCCAATCTCCAATCTCCAATCTCTAATTTCCATCATAATGTCAACGGTTGAAATACTTGTAGGCGGCCTCGGAGATGCGGGCCATGAGCGGGGAGCTGACCTCCCACTCCAGCCAGTCCGTGTGGTACAGGTAGACGCACAGCACGTAGTCGCCGCCCGGCGTGAAGACGATGCCGGCGTCGCCGTGAGAGTCCCCCACCCAGCCGTGTTTGTGGGCCACTGGTGTTCCCTCAGGCACCCCAGCCTCGATGAGCTCGCCGATGCGGTTCTCGGACATGATCTCGAGCATGGCCTGGCACTCGTCGGGGGTCAACTCGTTGGGATAGGCGGCGATTAGCGTGCCGCCGCCGTTGGCGCACTGGTAGATCATCTCCAGCAGGCGGCCCATGTCCTGCGGCGTGGTCTGCATGAAGGGATCGGGGTAGGTGTTCACGTCGGTGCGCTGGTTGGCCGGGGTGGTGATGTGCTGCGGCAGAACGTCCTCGTCGTAGGGGGTGGCCATGAAAGTGTTGGCCAGCCCGATGAGCTTCATCGTCTGGTTGAGCCGTCGCACGCCCTCGTAGGCGTCGCCGTCGCCGATGGTGTGGCGCAGCAGAAGGTTAGAGGTGAAGTTACCACTGAGGGTCATGGTCTCGGTCAGGATCTTGGTGGTGTCTGCGTCCGGCGGGCCGTCCAGATGCTTGTAGGCTTCCACCATGATAGCGATCTTGAGGATGCTCATGCCGGCGTAGGCCACGTCAGCGTCGTCGGCAAATTCCTGGCCGGTAGCCAGATCCTTGATGTAAATGCTGTAAAAACCTGGGAAGCCCGCCAGGATGCCCTCGATCATCTGCCCCATCATCCACAGGCCAGGCTGACGCGGGGGCGGGCCCAGGTTCACCACCAGATCCACCTCGCGGGCCGTGGCCGAATTCAGCGCGCCGGCGACCAGCGGCAGGGATGCCTCGATATCGAGCCGCTGTTCTGGCTGGCCGGGCGCGAAGGCCAAGGTATTGGCGTTGGCATTAGGCTCTTGCAGCGGGCGGTCATACTCGTTGGCGATAGCCGCCAGGAAGTCCTTCAACTGCCCCGCGTCGTAACTGGCCTGGAGGGGGATGTTGGCAGGCAGCGGCTGGTCGTTCACGATGTAGTCAGCGAAGCCCGGCCAAAAGCTGGTCTTGGCCTTCAATTTATTGACTTCCTCTAGCATATCGTCGGCCTTGAATTGGAAACCGACATCCTGGGGATGGAGGAGAAGGCTCTCGCTTAGATAATTCAGTTCTACCGGTTCTGCGACAGCATCTCCCAGGAGTTCCATCGCTCCTGTGTCCCATTTGCCCTCCATAGGAAGGCCTGCTAGCGAAACTCCCTGTGGGATCTGATTTCGATAGGCTCGGTAGTCGTTCAGTTTATAGAAGAAAACGAGCATGACAACTATCAAGATCACGAGAATCGCAAATCTCGATGGTCTCAAAATGTCCTCCTAAATGTTTGGCTCTTCTTTTGGCTTTTACTCAGAGCAATTCTGGATCCAGTGCTTCTGGCGGCCAATCGGGCGGCTGGCTAAGAAGCTCTTCGGCCTCTTGGGCCAGGGCTTCTGGGACCATCACCCGCACCTCGCCCAGGCCATCCACAGTGAGGCCCAGTACCACCCCCGCGCTCTCGTAGTCCAGCAGAGCGGGGATGCCGGCGCTTTCCAGCTTAGTTTTGATAACGTGGGCCTCCAGTTGCCCGAAGGCGGTGTAAATCGTAGTCAGCCCCGGTCTGTTTGCCTTTTTGTGAGCTGCCATTGTATACCTCCTGTCTTTAGCCTCAGTGCGCACCAAAGTATGCCACAATCTTAGGAATTAGTCAAAGAACACGGATTCGCAGGATTTGCGGATTTGTTCCTCTAGTCCGTTAAATCCTACCAGTCTCAGTAGATCCAATTTTGCTCGGCCTGGATCCCTTCGGCAGGCTCAGGACAAGCGCCAGATCC
>JACNHM010000285.1 GCA_014383605.1 Chloroflexota bacterium | reverse complement strand
AACCCGCCGGAGGGGTACATCGTCACCGCCAACAACGCCGTGGTGGGGCCGGACTTCCCCTACTTCATCTCAATGGACTGGGCCCCCGGCTACCGGGCGCGGCGGATCGT
Organism: Chloroflexota bacterium; assembly: GCA_014383605.1. The sequence goes on along the minus strand of JACNHM010000285.1, from coordinate 6,928 downwards.
GGAACTGATCGAGGCCGACCCCTCTCTATCTTTGGCCGACATGCAGGTCGTCCAGGGAGACAGCAGCCCCATCTATGCCCAGGACATCCTGCCTTACCTGTTGGCCCTTTCCGACAACGACCCACGCCTGGCGGACGCGCTGCACCTGCTGCGAGACTGGGACGGGCGGGCGGTGCGGGACAGCGCGGGAGCCGCCCTCTTCGAGGCCTTCCGCCTGCACCTGATAGACCTGACCTTCGGCGACGAACTGGGGGAGCAACTCCTGCGCCGGGCCCGGAGCACGGCGGGGGTCGCGCTGGTGAGCCTCCTGGCTGACGAGACCTCCCCCTGGTTCGACGACGTCGCCACGCCCCAGGTGGAGACGCGAGACGAGATCCTGCTGCAAGCACTGGAGGAGGCGGTGGAGGAACTGACCGAAACGCTGGGGCGGAATATGAACCGCTGGCGTTGGGGCGACCTCCACACCGCCACCTTCGAGAACCAGAGCCTGGGGCAATCTGGCATTGGCCCCATCGAGGCCCTCTTCAACCGGGGGCCAGTCCCAGTGGACGGCAGCATCGCCACGGTCAATAACACCGGCTACAGCCCGAACCGTCCCTATGGGGTGGTGATCGTCCCCTCCTACCGCCAGATCGTGGACCTGGGCGACTTCACCCGCTCGGTCTCGATGCACACCACCGGCCAATCCGGCCACCCCTACCATTCTCACTACGGCGACATGATTGACCCCTGGCGGAACATCGAGTATCACCCCATGCTGTGGGAGCGAACCAATGTGCATGTGGATGCGGAAGGTGTGCTGGTTCTGATCCCCCAGTAGGTGAAGGACTGTTTCAACTAGAGTGTCTGCTCACCTTATGCTCGCAGCGGACCCTAGTCCGCTGCTCCAATGACGATGGCCAACGTTGAAAACCGTGAAACATGCGCCTGGCCATGGTGATCGCGCCCTTTGGCTTGGAAGTGCCGGAGGACGTGCAACAACTTGTGCTCAGCGTGGCTGACAAAGATGTCCCTCTCTGGCGGATGGCAGCCGAGGAACCTGGGATGCCCATCGTTCGGGGAGGGGCCCACATCGGTAATTCGGGCACGCCCACTGCGGTCGGTGGCCGAAAGCTGCGATCGGATCTCCCCTGCAGCGTGCGAGCCAGTCGCATCGGCCAAATGGCAAGAGATCTGCTGGGCTCGCCTGGGTACTCAGGCAAGGTGCTGGCGGTCGTGTCTAAAGCCATCTATCTGGCCGGGCCTGGTGGGGAAATCCTGTGGTTGGCCCATGAGGTCTTGCCAGCGCACCGTCGCTGCATCCAGGCTCCTTTTCATGCCAGCGGTCTCCGTCCCGGCATGGAATTCTGGGTACAGCGCAAAAGACTCGTTCTGAGCGATCGTGTGGCAGTAGACCTGGCTAATGCTGTGGTATGGGAGCCATCGGCCATCTGTCCTGGACAGGCGCCGCCCTTGCCTGTGGTAAACGCTGGCTTCCGGCGCCTTCTTGCCGCCCTCGAATCACTTGAGGCTGCGAAGGGCCTGGGTCAAACCATCCCCTTGATCGCAGCGCTCGCCAGCGGTAGCGATCTTACCCTGACCTTCACCCACGATCCTTTTGTGGCTCGAGCGCTGGGACCGATCACCAGGGTTGCAGGAGCCTGTCTCGGCCGGGACATTCAGCGCATAGCAGGGGAAGGTGAGCAATTGGTTGGATTGGGGCCGGGGCTCACGCCGTCCGGAGATGATTATCTGGGCGGCCTGCTCTTTGCCACTCACCACCTGAATACTGCCTATCCGACAGAATTCAGTTGGGGCGCGGGGCCTGTTCTGGATTTTCTGCGCCAGGCACGCCCGCTGACCAACCGCATCAGCCATACCATCCTTGCCGATTGCGCCCATGGTCATGGGCCCGAGCCGCTTCACGATTTGGTCAACTCGCTCCTGCAAGCGAAACCAGTGGAGTGTCTCCTGCGCAATGTGGATCGTCTCACTAGGATCGGTCACACCTCCGGCTGGGATATGCTGGCCGGGGCACTGACCGGGATGTTGCTGACGGAGGCAAATGTGTAGTAGACACCATCAGCGTAAACTTAAGCTCTGAGCCCCGTCCCCGGGGCGGCCCGAGGACGGGCCTTCGAGCATTAGGTTGCTGACGGAGGCAAATGTGTAGACACTTCGGCGAGAGAAAACCACATTCCGGCCCTCCCGTTGACTGGCAACGCATGAGCGGAGCACAGAGGGGTGCCGTGATCGGAATGTTGCTCAATGAAAAGCCCCCTTCGTTCGCTAGAAGGGGGCTTTTTAGGTAACAAGTGCTTTAAGCCACATACACGCGGATGGCCGCCTCACCGTTGACGGGGCACTTGTACTCGCAGATGCCGCACCCGATGCAGCGCTCCCGGATCACGCGGGGGCGCTGCACAGTTACCAGCAAGCCATCGCCGTTCCGCACCTCAACCCGCTCCAGCTTGATGGCCTTGTCGGGCACCGGGCACATCTCCTCGCACACGATGCAATCTTGATGATCGGCCCACGGGATGCAGCGATTCTGGTCAATGTACGCCTGGCCGATCACCTGCTGCCGCTTCTCCTGCAAGCTCAGCGGAGGGATGGCCTGCACGGGACACACCTGACCACAGGCGTTGCACGAGTAGTCGCAATACCCCAGTCTGGTCACCAGTACCGGCGTCCACAGACCCTCGAGGCCCGCCTCCGTCACAGCGGGCTGGATGGCACTGGTCGGGCAGGCACGAATGCACTCCCCGCAGCGGATGCACTTGGAGAGCAGGCCGTTTTCCCGCGCCCCTGGGGGGCGGATGAGCCTCGGGTGATCTGTCTTGGAAGTGAGGTTGCTGCGGAACAGGCCCAGGCCTGCAATGGCCGCGCCGAGAGCCATGAGCGCGTGCCGCCGGCTGGGATCGTAGGGCTGTCCCTCGGCCAGCGAAAGGTGGGTCGGGAACTCGACCGCGCTGTGGGGACAGGCCGGCAGACACTCCAGGCATATCGTGCACTCGCCCGGGTCGCTGGCGTACCCCTTCGTGGCCTGAATGGTGCCTGTTGGGCAAACCCGAGGGCAGGCGTCACATTGAGTGCAGCGGGCGTTCACCTCCCGCCGCACAACCGCCGCTCTGCTCAGCAATCCCAGCAGCGCGCCGAGAGGACACAGATAGCGGCACCAAAACCGTGGAGCGGCCAGGTTCAGCAGGATCACGCCCAGGAACAGGCCGGCATACAGCAGCGTGTGACGATAAAAAGCGGGGTCGGGAGGAAGCACCTGGGGCCGCACCAGCCCATCGAAGGCCGAAATGGCCGGCCGCAGCAGCGGAACTCGGTACAGCGCAGTCTCGGCCGCCGTGACCAACTGATCCACCGCCGGCCACACGCTGAGCGATAGGGTGCGAAAGAGGATGGTCAGGGGATCGAAGATCAGCAGGGTCAGGTTGGTGAGGAGCGCCGCCGCAAGGATGGTCAGCAGCAAGCCATACTTCACTCGGCGCCACGAGTCAGCAGGTGCTTTGCGCTTTCCACGCCAGCGGCGTAGCGAGAACAGGTCCAGCAGCGTCCCCAGGGGACAAAGCCATCCGCACCACACCCTGCCCAGCGCCAGGGTCAGCGCCACAGTGATCAGCGCCAGGGCCGATCCGGCCAGAACGGTGCGGCTGGCCAGCAGGTGGGCCAGCATGGCCAGGGGGTCGAGCCGCATGGGGAAATTGACCACCGAACCAGGCCATCCCCCCCGGCGCGACCATACGAACAGTGCTACGAACGCCAGCAGCGTGACGTACTGGACCAACCGCCGGAATGCCGTCCAACTGCGAGGTGTCCACTTCGCCCTAGCCGCCAACGGCAATCTCCTCGATCTTCAGGTTGTCCAGGTCGCTCCGGCCCAGTCCCATGGCCGTGGCTGCCCGGACGTAGGCCAGGCCGTTCGGCTGCAACCCGAACAGCGTGGCCGCGTAGCTATCGGCCGCCACGATGTCCGGGCTGGCGATCACGGTGTCCATTTTCCTCACGTCGTCCAGATTGCCACCCGTCGGACCATTCGCCACCAGGATGCGCACGGCGTCAACGACGGTCAGTGCGGGTTGGATGCGGCTCGTCAGGTCGGCCAGCCGCTGCCCCAGGTTGCGGTGCATCTCCGGCCGGTCGCGGATCACGCCCATGAGGTTCTTCATGCCCAGGGTCAGCCGAGCCAGGCCGTGCGTCTTGGCGATGGGCACATTAATCACCACGTCGGCGTTTAGCACGTCGTCGTAGATGTCGCACTGGCGAAGGTCCAATCCCTGCGGGATGTCGGTGGACACGAATTTGAACTGGGGCATGATCTCCATCTCTCCGCCAGCCGCCACCACCTGCTCCTGGATGCCGCTGCGGACGTAGGCCTCCTCGGGTCCGCCGCCGAAGGGGTAATCCAGCACCCGGACGCGGCGCGCACCAGCCTCCAGGCAGAGCCTGACCAGGGCTGCGACGACCCAGGGGTTGGTGGTGGCCGCGTACTCGTAGGTGTGGTACGCCACACAGATGTTGGGCTTGACGATCACGTCGTCGCCGGCGCGCACGAACTGCTCCATCCCCCCCAGCGCTGCCAGCGCCCGCTGCACCATCTCCTCAGGCTCCCCACCCCGCGCCACCACCAGGTCTGGATATGCCACGGAAGGGGTTGCGGTAGACACAGCGGTCTCGGTCGGAGTCGCAGCGGGCGTACTAATCACGCCTTTAGTTGCGGTGGGGGACGGTGGGATGCGCGTCGGCAGTGGCTCGGGAGTCTTTTGCGCTCCGCACGCGTTCAGCAGCCAACCGCCAGCCAGTGTCCCCAGCCCTGTTGCCATTCGGCGGAGGAACTCTCTTCGGGTGACGTTTGTCATCGCCAAGCTCACAGAACCACGCAGGTGAGGGTATAGTCAATGCCGTCTATCAGTTGGATCTCGTTGATGACCAGATCCCCCAACGCAGCGGTGTCTGGAGCTTCGATGAAGGCGATCACGTCATAGGGTCCCGTAACGTTATGGACGCTCTCGACTCCTTCGATAGCTGACAGGGCCTGGAAAACCTCCTCGCCCATGCCAACCTCCACGTTTAGCAAAATGTAGGCTTTGACACTCATCGTTTCTCTCCTTTCGTTTATAGATCGTTTACAGAACATCCGAGATCGAAATACCGCGCTCCTGGGCGCGTTGGACCATCCATTCCGTGATGTCGGCCGGTGGCAGGGGAACCTCGCCCTCAGGCCGCCGTTCTAGATACAGCGATTCGGTGGGACAGACCGTGGCGCACAACCCGCAGCCCACGCAGCGGGCATAGTCCACCACGCAGACGTCATCCGGCACGGAGAGGGCCCCAAACTGGCAGCGCTCGAGGCAATCGCCGCAGCCAGAGCACATCTCGGCGTCCACGACGGTGTGGAAGTCGGAGCGGACGGCGGTGGTGGGGACGCCGAACTCAGCCACGCTGCGCAGTATCCCGCAGCAGCAGGTGCAGCAGTTGCAGATGTAGTAGTGTCGGTCGCGGTAGTTGCCAGTGGAGTGCACCAGTCCGGCCTCCTCGGTCTCGTGTAGGATGCGCAGCGCCTCCTCTTTAGTGATGGCGCGGTCCACCTCACTGTGATCGAAAGCGCCCTCGACCGGCGCGAAGACCATGCAGTTTTCAATCGGGCGGTCACACCCCTTGCCGACCAGCTTCTGCTGGACGCGGCAGATGCAATCGCGCACGCCCCACGATTTGGCGTTTTCCAGCAGTTCGGTAGCGCGCTCGTAGGGGAAGATCTCCAGGTCGAAGGGAATCGCCTCCTCGACAGGGATGACGCGGTGGACAGCGGGCGCGTCGCGGACGATGCCGCCGCCCTGCGTCTCCTGCAGGTACTGCTCAAACAGCCCCGCCAGTTCCGCATCCATGCGGGGCAACTGCTCCTCGTAGAAGCCGACGACGAAGGGGCTCAACCCGAAGAGAAGTTGGCCTTTGTCCTTCTTGATGCGGATCTGGCCTTTGCGGGCCATCCCCTTGAGCGTGCGGTAGGCCGTGTCGGCGTCCACGCCAGCGCGGGCGGCTATGACGACGGCCGGCTCGCGGCTCAGGCGCATCACGCTGGCCAGCGCCGCCTCCTCCGGCGTGAAGATCTTGGCCAGCAGCCGCAGTTCCACGCCGCTCTCGGTGGCGGGGAAGCCATTGGGGATGGCGTCCAGCCGTTGGGCCAGTTTGCGGTAGATGCCCTCAGTCATTGCTCGTTCTCCTTTTGTTTTCTGTTGTAGGTGCAACCTCCACCCCGAGACTTACCATGTCAAAGCCAGTGCCACCGGTGACGCGGAGGTTCCTGCTGCCGCACTCGCAACCTCGGGCCAGGGCCTGCACCATGGTCGCTCGGGACTGCTCATCCGCCCAGTCACTCAGATCGGCTTGCCGCCTGCAATCCATGCACGTCATCTCCAGGGGCACGGTCTCAAAGTGCAGCGCCGCCCCCTCAGCCAGGGTGCCTTTGCTGAGATACTCGAAATAGAACTCGACCGATTCGGGGACGATGAGCGACATCCTGCCCACCTGCAAATAGACATCGGTGATGCGCTGGCCTTTGGCGTATTCCAGGGCCAGGTCTAACATCGCCTGGGTTATGGACGCTTCGTGCATTGGGACTCCTGTCGCCAAAACTACAGCGAATTTGGAATGAAACGAATCAGGGGCAAGAGACTCGTGCTGAGCTCGTCGAAGTATTCGTTCCTTTCTCAATTCGGTGTAGTGTTCTTGGCCTCCCGCTTCTCGGTCAGTTTCTCCCGTATCCAATCCACCCATCCATCGAGGCCCTGACCCGTGAGGGCGGAAACCTCAAACACTGCCAGGTCTGGGTTGATCTGGAGAGCGTTCTGGCGCAGCACAGACACCTTGGCCGGGACGTAAGGCTCCAGATCAATCTTGTTGATGACCACCGCCTGGGCTGTGGCAAAGGCCATCGGGTACT
>JACNHM010000443.1 GCA_014383605.1 Chloroflexota bacterium | reverse complement strand
CGACTTGCGCTTTGTGCCTGGCGTCCAGTTGAGGTATAATGCCTGCGCTGCTGAGCGCTGCCGCAAGCACGGGCAGCGCTCGTTGGTGAATTCTCGCTGAAGGAGACAAAGGCGTGGTGTTGCGACGTTGGCGCGCAAGGCCTGAAGAACCGCAGGCCGACGAACAGAAGATACAACAGAGCCTTTCCAAGACCCGGCAGGGTTTTTTTGGGCGCATCGGCGGGCTGCTGGGACGCGGGGACATCACCGAGGAGACCTGGGAAGAGCTGGAAGAGCTGCTCATCCTGGCCGACGTGGGGGTGAACACCGCGCTGCCGCTGGTGGAGCGGCTGCGGGAACGGGTGACGAAGGAGCGCGTGCGCACGGCCGACGCCGCCCAGGCCGTCTTGCAGGAGGAGTTGGTGAGCATCCTCAACGCCCACCCGCCGGTGGCCGATTCCCTGGATCGCCTGCTGACGGTGGTGCTGGTGGTGGGGGTCAACGGCTCGGGCAAGACGACGAGCATCGCCAAGCTGGCCCGCTACTACCAGAACCTGGGCCAGCGAGTGGTGATCGGCGCCGCCGACACCTTCCGCGCCGCCGCCATTGACCAGCTCAAGATCTGGGCCGAGCGGGTGGGAGTCGATGTGATTGCTCACCAGCCAGGGTCCGACCCCGGCGCGGTGGTCTACGACGCCATCCGCGCCAGCCAGGAGAGCCGCCGGGCGGACGTGCTCATCGTGGACACGGCCGGCCGGCTGCACACCAAGTACAACCTCATGGAAGAGCTCAAAAAGCTGCGCCGCGTGGCCGCCAAACAGGTGCACCGCGCCCCGCACGAGGTCTTTCTCGTCCTCGATGCCACCACAGGCCAGAACGCCCTCAGCCAGGCCCGGGTCTTCAAGGATGCTGTTGACATAACTGGCATTATCTTGACCAAACTGGACAGCACGGCCAAGGGCGGCATCGTCTTCGCCATCGCGCAGGAGCTGGGCCTGCCCATCCGCTTCCTGGGCACGGGCGAGAAGATCGAGGATTTCGCCGAGTTTGATGCGCAAGCATTTGTCGCAGGGCTTTTTACCGAGACGTAGAGCGTGAAACGTGATGCGTGACACGTGATCACGCTTCACGGATCACGCATCACGTATCAACACCGGAGGTATCACTATGAACGAGTTACAGACCAGACTGATAGAACTGCACACCCGCATCGAAACCATCGGGAGGCGTCTTTGACCTGGCGGCAAAGCAGGAGCGCATCGCTGAGCTGGAAAAGCTGGCCGCCGACTCGACCATCTGGGACGAGCCGGAATCGGCGCAGCGGATGATGCAGGAATTGGCCGCCCTGCGGGAAGAGGTGGAGACCTGGACCGGGCTGGGACAACAGGTGCGCGATGCGCTGGAATTGCTGGAGCTGGCGGCGGCCGAGGACGACGAAGGACTGATTGCCGAGATCGCTGGGGAGGCGGAGCGGCTGGAGGCCGCGCTGGAGCGCCAGGAGTTTCAACTGGCGCTTTCCGGCGAGCACGACCGCGGCGATGCCATCCTGACCATTCACGCCGGCGCCGGCGGCGTAGACGCCCAGGACTGGACGCAGATGCTGCTGCGCATGTACCTGCGCTGGGCCGAGGCTCGCGGCCACGCGGCCGAGGTCATTGACTGGGTGGAGGGCGAGGAGGCCGGCATCAAGCGCGGCGCCGTGGAAGTGCGGGGGCGCTGGGCCTTCGGCTATCTGAAGGCGGAACGAGGCGTGCACCGGCTGGTGCGGTTGTCTCCCTTCGACGGCGCGCACCGCCGCCACACCTCCTTTGCCCTGGTCGAGGTGGTGCCCGTACTCGATGACAGCATCGAGGTGGAGATCAACCCCGACGACCTGCGCGTGGACGTCTTCCGGGCCGGTTCGGCCGGCGGCCAGCACATGCAGAAGAACGCCACCGCCGTGCGCATCACCCATAACCCCACGGGCATCGTCGTGCAGTGCCAGAACGAGCGCAGCCAACTGCGCAATCGCCAGTCGGCGATGAAGGTGCTGCGGGGCAAGCTGTACGAGATCGAGCGGGAGAAGCAAGTGGAGCACATGGCCGAGCTGCGGGGGGAACACGTGGACGCCGGCTGGGGCAATCAGATCCGTTCCTACGTCCTGCATCCCTATCAGATGGTCAAAGACCTGCGCACCGGCCACGAGACGGGCCGGACGCAGGCCGTGCTCGACGGCGATTTAGATGACTTCATGGAGGCCTGGCTGAAGTCAAAAGTAGGAAATGAGCGCTAAGATGGTCTATCCAGCCCTCTTCGCTTATCTGTGGTTCGGCATCAACTGGCTGAACGGGGCAGTGAGTCTCTCCATCGGCCTGATGGCCCTGGTCGTCGTGCAGTGGCTGTTCCATCTGCGGCGAGGGAGGGGCCGAGCGAGGGATGAGAGATGGAAGACATAAATCTGGTTATACACGGCAGTTGGTCTGGAGACGGTTTCTTCATCTGGGCTGAGTCGTCACAGGCGGCGAAGGGACGGCGCGGTCGCCAGCCCCGCGTGCCTCGACATCCCCATGCCGCGTCCCCGGACGGCTTGCGGGCCGCGTTGAAAAGGCGGGCCCCCCTCGGCGATTGGAGCGATACTCCCACGGCGACGCGGGTGATCTGGCTCCCTTCGACTGCAGATGGGCCACGGCTGCCCCCCTGGCTGATCTCGGAGGCAGAGGAGACGGAAGCTGGGGCCGAATTGCGCCTGTCGCCGTGGAAGGTGATCGGCCTGGCGCTGGACGTGATGGCCGCGCTGGATCTGCTGGTCGCGCTGCCGCTGGGTGAGGCGGCCGGCCGGCAATGGGGCGCCGACCTGCGCTACTGGGGCCTGGCGGCCAAGCTAGGGCTGGAACTCCTGGCGCGCCACCAATACCTGCCGGGCATGGCGGAGCACGAAGGAGAGTACCGGGCCGTCTGGTTGCCGGTGCTGGACGATCCTCACGACCGGGCGCGCCTGCGCATGCTGGCCGAAGCCATGCCGCCTGTCTGCCGGGCGCTATTTGATGAAAATGGCTCTCCCGATCCTGACCAGGCTCCCACACCGCACGCCCTGCTGGACGATTTTCTCAGGCAGTTGATTGACCGGGCTGGGCGCGACTGGGGTCCGGCGAGCCTGGACCGGCGGCGCAAATCGCCTGCGGGCGTGGCCGGCGCGTGGTGGTCGGCGCTGTGGGACGATGAGGGGCGGATCGAAGTGCTGGTGGCGCAGCGCCGTGACCTGGCACGTCTGTTCCACGCCTGGCGAGAATGGTGGGGCCAACTGCGCGGCGCGGCCGAGGCGCCGTTCCGCCTCTGCTTCCGGCTGGAGCCGCCGGAGGTGGATCCGGAGAGCGGACAGGTACTCTCGCCCGACTGGGCCTTGCGTTACATCCTCCAGGCCAGCGACGACCCTAGCCTGCTGGTGCCGGCCGGGCAGGTGTGGCGGGCGCGCGGCGGCACCCTGCGCATCCTTAATCGTAAGTTCGAGGGGGCTCAGGAGCGGCTGCTGGCCGGGTTGGGCCTGGCGGGCAAGCTCTTCCCGCCGATCATGAACAGCCTGCGCACGGCCCGCCCCGAATCTTGTACCCTGACCGTGGATGACGCCTACGCCTTCCTGCGGGAGGTTGGACCGCTGCTGGAGGAGAGCGGCTTCGGCGTGTTGGTGCCGCCCTGGTGGGACAAACCCGGCGCTCGCCTGGGCGTGCGGGCCAAACTCAAGACCGAGCCCGGCATCGTCGGCCGGGGCATCCTCAACATGGATGCGCTGGTACAGTTCGACTGGGAGCTGGCCCTGGGCGACGAGCCGCTGACCCTTGAGGAATTCCAGCGGCTGGCGGCGCTCAAGATGCCCCTGGTGCGGGTACGCGGCCAGTGGGTGCTGCTCCAGCCCGAGCAGATCGAGGCCGCCATCGCTTTCTGGGAGAAGAAGCGAAAGCAGCGCGAGATGCCCCTGGGCGAGGCGCTGGGGATGGCTTTGGGCGCTACCCAGGAGGTCGGAGGGCTGCCGCTGCACGGCGTCGAACCCTCGGGCTGGTTGGATGACCTCTTGCAGCAGTTGCGGGCCGGGGAGAGGCTGCAGGAACTGTCGCCGCCCCAGGGCTTTGTGGGCCGGTTGCGGCCTTACCAGGTGCGCGGCTATTCCTGGCTGGCTTTCCTGCGGAAGTGGGGACTGGGCGCTTGCCTGGCCGACGACATGGGCCTGGGCAAGACCATCCAGGCTATCGCCCTGCTGTTGCACGAGCGCGAAGCGACGGGAAACGGCGTCGGCCCGGCGCTGGTCATCTGCCCCACCTCTGTCGTCGGCAACTGGAAACGCGAGATCCAGCGCTTTGCCCCCCGTTTGCGGGTGATGGTGCATCACGGCAGTGATCGCACCAGCGGTGAGGAGTTCGTGGCCGCCGCCCAGCAGCACGACGTGGTTGTCAGCACCTACGGCCTGGCGCGGCGGGACGTGGAGGATCTGAGGCAGGTGTCCTGGAGCGACGTGATCCTCGACGAGGCGCAGAACATCAAGAATCCCCAGGCCAAGCAGACGCAGGCCGTCCGCAAGCTTGAGGCGGCCAACAACCGTATCGCCCTGACCGGCACGCCGGTGGAGAATCGGCTGTCCGAACTGTGGTCCATCATGCAGTTCCTCAATCCGGGGTTCCTGGGCTCGCAGGCCCGGTTCCGCCAGGGTTTTGCCCTGCCCATCGAACGCTACCAGGACCAGACGGCCATCGAACGGCTGAAAGGGCTGGTGGGGCCCTTCATCCTGCGCCGCCTCAAGACCGACCCCACCGTCATCCAGGACCTGCCGGACAAGCTGGAGATGAAGGTCTACTGCAACTTGAGCGCTGAGCAGGCCACCTTGTACGAAGCGGTGGTCAAGGAGTCGCTGGAGCGGATCGGTTCGGCGGACGAGGCGGGGATTGAGCGGCGCGGCGTGGTGCTGGCCGCGCTGTTGCGCTTGAAGCAGGTGTGCAACCACCCGGCCCATTTCCTGGGCGATGGCTCATCGCTGCCGGGACGATCCGGCAAGCTCGACCGGCTGGGCGAGATGCTGGAGGAAGCACTCTCCGTCGGCGACCAGGCCCTGGTGTTCACCCAGTTCGCCGCGATGGGCCAGATGCTGCGGTCGTATCTGCAAACCCTGTTCGGCGTCGAGGTGCTGTTTTTGCACGGCGGCACGCCGCAGAAGCAGCGGGATCGCCTGGTGGCGCGTTTTCAACAGGAACGAGACGGCCCGCCGATCTTCATCCTTTCGCTCAAAGCCGGCGGCACGGGGCTGAACCTGACCGGCGCCAACCACGTCTTTCACTTTGACCGCTGGTGGAACCCGGCCGTCGAGGATCAGGCTACCGACCGTGCTTTTCGCATCGGTCAGACGCGGGACGTGCAGGTGCACAAGTTCGTCTGCGCGGGCACGCTGGAGGAGCGTATTGACGAGTTGATCGAGAGCAAGAAGGCACTGGCCGAAAGCGTCGTCGGTGCGGGCGAGAGCTGGCTGACCGAGTTGAGCACCGACGATCTGCGGGACATCGTGACGCTGCGCAGGGAGTAAAAGAGGCAAGAGGCAAGGGGTAAGATCATGGCTAAACGACGGTGGAGTTACTACGATAGCTACTGGCCGCGTTACGAGCCGACGCGCCCTATCGAGGTCAAGGATGGCATCAAGGCCAAGAGCCAGCGGGGCGGGTTTGTCAAGAACTGGTGGGCCGACCGCTGGATCAAGGCACTGAGACCGCTGATGGATTCGGGGCGGCTGAGCCGGGGGCGCAGCTACGCCCGGAAAGGCCAGGTGATCGAGATCAACGTTGCACCTGGCCACGTCACCTCGCGGGTGCAGGGCTCGCGCCGCACGCCCTACAAGGTTGACATCCGGCTCAAGCCCTTGGACGACGGCCAGTGGGACAAGGTGCTGGACGCGCTGGCGGAACAGGCCATCTTCGCCGCCCAATTGCTCAACGGCGAAATGCCACCCGACATCGAGGAGGTCTTTGAGGCCGTCAAGGTGCCCCTTTTCCCGGCCTCGCGGGACGATCTGCAAACCAGTTGTTCCTGCCCCGATTGGGCCAACCCCTGCAAGCACATCGCCGCTGTCTACTACCTGCTGGGCGAGCGTTTCGATGAAGACCCCTTCCTGCTGTTCGGGTTGCGGGGAAGGAACAAAGACGAGGTCGCCGCTGCCCTGCGCGAGCGGCGTGCTCAGGAGGTGGGAAGGACAGGAGAGATGCTCCCCACGTTCCAGGCGGTGGAAGCAGTCCAGGCCTCTGCCCTGGGAGAATGCCTGGATCACTACTGGGCCTTGGGCGCTGAAGTGGCGGACGTGGCCCTGGACATCTCCCATCCGGAGGTGGAGATGGCCTTGCTCAAGCGGCTGGGCGTGCCCGATTTCCTGGATGAGTCGGGCTTTGCGGCGCAGATGGCCCGCGTGTACGACGGCGTGACCACTCGGGCGTTGGAGGTGGCCTTCGCCGATTCAGCGGGGCCTGAAGGATCAGAATGACGTGAGCGCCCCCTCACGGCTGCGGCGGCGGCCCGGCATCCTCTGGAATGGGTGGGCCATCGGGCAGGCTGCGCAGGTAGACGCAATCCACAGTTTTCACGTCTTCCCACACGTACCCCTCACCCTCGAAGGTGGGGATGTCCTTGATCCACCGTTTCTGGCCGTTCTCCAGGGCGTAGATGTGGGGACTGCCCTGGCACTTGAGCAGCACGTGAAGGGGCCGCCCCTTCTCGAAGCGCTCCAGGAAGCTGTCCTCCACGACGTGCACTTGCTCCCAGCGGTAGCCGAAGAACTCGAACGCCTCCAGGCTGCTGATCCAGCGCAGCTTGTCGTCCTGCAGGACGTAGATGTCTGGGCCGCTGCCTTTGATCACCAGGCCGTCGCGGATGACCAGGGAAGCGCTGTCCGGCATCATGCGCGCCAGGCTGGTGCCGTGGCGGTTGATGGGCACGTTGACCAGCACCACCAGCAAAGCCACGACCAGCAGCAAGCGGCCCAGGGTGCGGCCCAGATGGACGCTGGGCAGCAGCGGCGACGGGCTCCAGCCCTCCTCGCCGGGTCGCGGTTCCGGCGGTGGTTCCGGCATCGAGGGGAATTCGTCTCCCTTGCTCCTCCGCTCCTCCGCTCCCTTGC
>JACNHM010000320.1 GCA_014383605.1 Chloroflexota bacterium | reverse complement strand
TTCGGGAACGACGCACGACAGGCGCAACAGCACGGTTATGGTAAGCAGCAGGATACTTAACGAGAGTGTAAGTTTTTTGCGCATCGTATCACCACGTTGCGTGTGCAATGCGACGCCATGTTGATGCCGCAATGCAAACATATATAAAATCAGCATCCCAGCAGATGTCGCCAGCGTTGCCTGCCGCCCCAGCGCTGGCCGGCGTCTTGGCCGTGCGCAGCCGCATTATGTCGGAGTTGATATCCAGTTTGGCCGTGGGGGTTGCTCCGAGGCCGACGTTCATACCAGTCACGCTGAAGACAGCGCTGGGCGAGTCCGTGGCGGCGAATAGCACGCCAGTGTCGGAGCGGACGGTGAACTCGACGGAGGTGTCGTCTTCGTCGGCTCCGCCGTGATCCCACTCATAGGTTACGACTGACCATTGCCCGTACTTGGTGTCAGCCGGCCCGAACACTTCCGTGGCGAACAGGGTACGATTGGCTTCGTTCTGGGCGTAGACGTAGGCGCGGTTGGCTCCGCCGACCTGGTAATAGAAAGCATAGCCTGGGACGTCGGCCGCGCTGATGTCGAAGATCATGGCGGCATCGGTGATCGTGGCCTTGCCGCTGGCCCAGGTGATGACCCCTCCGTCGCCCATGGTGAGTGTGCCATTCACGGTCAGGTCGCCCAGCGTGCCCCCGCTGGCGTAAATAGTGCCCGTGATGACGGCGTTAGCCGCAGTGAACAGCCCCTCCGCCGTCAGCGAGGTGTTGACGGCCTGCCAGCTCAGGAGGCCGTCGTCCCACTTCAGCCAATAATCCTCGTTGCCCAGAAAATGCCAATGCGCCGCCGGGTTGACGTCCCACCAGGTGTCTCCCTGTACGTCGATGGCGGCAATCCCGTAATCGCTGTCGATGACGATCCGGTCTTGCAACGGCGAGGTGCCTAGCGTGAATTCGAAGCTGCTCGTCGAGTACAGCCCCCAGCGCCGCACGCCGGTTGTGTTGAAGCCCTCGATGCCCTCGTAACTCAGCCGGATGCGCTGGCCGCTGTCTTCGTGGCCCTTGTTGGGGCACATGACGATATACCCATCCTCGAACCTGGCCGCCGCCCCGTGCATGAAGCGCAAACCTCGGAAGCCAGAGGTGTCCAGGTTGTCGCCGGCAGTGAGGATCGTCACTCCTTCGGCGTCCTCGATCACCAGCCGTGGCGCGTCGCTCAGCCCGCCGCCCAGCAGCAGCGTGCCTGCAAAGATGTCGTAGGCGCTCAGTTCCTGTAGGGCCAGCGAGACCAGCGCCAGATCAACGAAGGTCGTGGGCCGGATGTCGGCGCTGGCGGGGAAGATGGCGTATGTCGAGGTGGCGCTGGGTGTGGCGGCAAAGGCCGCCGTGATGCTCTGGCGGTCGCTGCCGCTGATGGCCTGGCGGTCGCCCTCGTCGTCGCCGTCGAAGATGACCACCTGGCGGCCCAGGTGCTCGTCGTCCGGCCAGCCCCGGTTGGCATCCGTCAGCGTGGTAGCCGTGGCCGAGGTGGAGATGCCCGCCTCCAGCGGTGTGGCCGCCTCCAGTTTCACGGCGTCCACCCAGAACGTGCCGCTGGTCGAGCGCAGTCGCACGTGCAGCCTGTTGAAGGTCGCCGCCGGCCGGAAGACGGCGTAGAACCGCTGCCATTCGGCGAAACTCCTCACCACCCCCGAGGCCGCCGCCGCGCCCGTGGCATTGTCGATGCGGTACATCGTGGGCGTGGCCCACGTCACGACGTCGCCCACGTCGCCCACCGCTGGCGCCGTGCCCAGGGTGCTGGCAAATGTCAGCGTGTCGGCGGTGTTGGAGGCGATCTCCATGAGATCGTCCTGGAACAGCCCATCGCCGGAGCGCATGAGCAGATGGCTGCCCGCCCATTCTCCAGGCGTCCATGATTTGGTGACGTCGGTCAATGTGGTAG
The DNA here is from genome assembly GCA_014383605.1 of Chloroflexota bacterium. The sequence continues at coordinate 5,224 of JACNHM010000320.1, read as the reverse complement.
CCGTAGCCGCTGAGACGGTCACGGTGTCCTGGTCGGTGCTCCACTCCAGCGCCAGGGCGCCGTTGCCGGCAGAGGGTTTGTATCCGTAGCAGGAGAGCACCAGCGGGCGATAGTCGGGGATGATGTCGTCGTCCCGCTCCTGGCGGATCCACTCGGCCTCCACCAGCTCGTAGCAGTTCCCGCCCGAATAGGCCAGGGGCGTGGTCTTCAGGCTGCCGGCCGTGGGCATCAGCGGCGTGCGCGTGGCGTGCCGCCATTTGCGCCCGTCGCTCTGCTGGCCCAGGGTCAGGCCGTTGACCCAATGTTCGGGCGCGTCCAGCGTGACCAGTTCGCCCACGCCGATGGTCTGCGGCCCGATCTCCGCCGTGCCGTAGGCCGTCAGCCCGTCGTGCCGGCTGACCTGCACGCAGCGCGCTGCCGTTTTGGCCTGCCCTGCCTTGACGCCCGATCCTGCTTTCATGCTCTATCCCACCAATCGCGCCCACTGCTGCGGCGTGATGCGTACACCCGCATATTCGATGAACCCCTCCGTCACGGCGAACAACGGGCGCAGCCCATCGGCCATCCGTTCCGTGACCTGGCCGTTCGCAAAGCCCTCGTTGCCGATAGCCAGTCCAGCGGGATAGCCTGCGTACTTCTCGGCCTCCAACGTGCGCCAACCGTTCAGGTAGGAGTAGTCAGCACCATTGTACAAGTCGCTCCACACGTTGGCCCACTGTGCCGTCGTCTGCGTGCCCAGACTGCGAGTGCCGTCTGCTTCGGGGTTGATGTTGCCGGACACAACCAGCGTCGTCGCCGTGATTGCCGAGTGCGTGCCGTCGGCGTTGTGCTCCACGGCAAAGTCGGCGTCCAGGCCGCTCAGCGTGCCGAACTCCGCCGTCAGCCTGGCGGCCAGGGTGTCGTAGGCGCCCTGGATGCCCGGCCCGGCATAATGCTCCAGTGCATATAACCCGTTGGAGAACTTGTTGAGTTCGGCAGCACTCAGGTCTGTGCCGCTGTCATCCACCTCAGGGTCCACGTCCTCGAAGACGGTGTAGTCGTTATAATCTGTCGGCCATGCCATGCTACTTCTCTCCCAATGCCCCGATGCTCTGCGTCTGGTGGCTGCTCACCCAGCCCACCGGTTGGTTCAGGTGTTGGCGGTGCCGCAGTGTGAAATCCCCGTTGCGCAGCAGGTTGGCGTTGCCCAGCACCAACCCCGACTCGTTGATGATGGTGGTATCCCCTGGCGTGGTGATGATCGTCGTGGTGTGGCCGGGCATCCCCGATCCCACGTCGGCCACCCGCCAAGCCGGTTGTGTGATCAGCCCGACGTTCTCCACCTCCAGCACACTGCCCACGCCCACGGTCATGCCGTAGGGCACGCCGATGGGCTGCCCTGTCGCCCCGTCATCGATGGTGGCCGTGACGGAGGTGGCCCGCCCGGAGCTGTCTCGCTGCACCGCCGTCACCTTGGCCCGGGCGATACGGCGACGGGTCTCGAATTGTCTGTCTAACGCCCCCCAGAAACGCTGGCGGGCAGTGTCTAGTCTGGTCATGGTACGTACTCCCGCAGCCGCACTGTTTCAGAATATCCTTTCGGCTGCCCCATCTTCACCGTCACCTCAATGGATTCGACCAAAAAGAGGGCCGCATCCAACTCGTCGCCGTCCGATGCGTCCACGTCCCAGGTCACCGCCACCCGCCTGGCCCCCGGCCGGCACCACTCGTCGCTGATGCCGCTCATGGACACCTCCAGACGCCTGGTGGCCTGGAGCTGCTTGTACATCCGCTCCGCCGCCTGGCGGGCTTCGTTCTCCGATCCGACGATCAGCTCATCGTAGATCAGCCGCACGCCGCCTTCGCCTGCCGACTCCGGGTAACTGACGACGTATGTGCGCCCCTCCTGCGGGTTGCGGGCCACGAGCTGCACCTGCGAGATGCGATCCTTCCGCCGCCGCTCCATGCGCACGTTGAAGGCAGCCGATCGGGTGATCGTGTACCAGGTCGCCAGCGCCCCGTGCATCCCCCAGGTCAGGTCCTTGACCACGACCACCCGGGGCACGCGGGTGAACCGCATGACCGTCCCCGTGCGACGGCACAGCTCCGAGATCACGTCCAGGTAGCTGGCCTTCTGCGTGCTGACGTCGCCCATGAAGGCGTTGGCCACCACGCTGACCTGCCCGGCGGCCAGGCCGTAGTGGGTGATCAGCAGGTGCTCGATGATGGCCTGGGCGTCCACGCCGTCCAACCAGGTGTCGTCCTCGTTCTCCACCGTCCATTCGTCGGGGTACACGCTCACCTCGTTGAGCTTGGCCCGCCCGTCGTCCCTCATCTTTTTGATGATCAGCATGACGTGGCGAGCTCGCACCGGCGTCGTCAATTGGAATTGCCAGGCGAAGCTGTTATAGTCGTTGACTCCCTTACGGCCCGTCCAGTCGTCTCGCCAGTTAGCGGTCGGCGGTCGCACCGGACTGGCCTCCGTGGACGTCCAGGCCCCGAACACCTGCGGGACCACCCTGGTCGTGCCGTCCAGCACCTCCCGCCGCTCCCAGCCGATGCCCCCGACTTTCCACAGGCTGGTGGCCGCCTCGTTCTCGTATTGGTACAGCGCCGAGCCGGAGGCGTGCAGCTCGGCCACGCCGCTGACGCCGGTCAGCGTCGTGGAGGTCTTGCCCGTGTAGGCGATCACGTCAGCGCCGATGAGGATGTCGCCCGATCCGGTCAGGCCGTCGGTGTCCGGGGAGATGGTCGCCGTGGTGTCCACCACGTTCAGATCCGCCCCCAGCGTCCAGGTCAGCGTGCCCAAATCCACGCTCCACCATTCCCAGTCGGCGTCCGTGCCCGTGTAGTGTTTCCCTGGCGAGGGGTAGTCCTCCAGGGTGAAGTTCCCGGCATTACTGACGTTGCCGGTGATCATGCCCGCCGGGTCTCGCCGCAGGGATTGCCCCGGCTGCGGTTGAGCGGCGGCCACGCCCGACCAGTTGGGCCAGACGTCCGGGTCGGCGACGTCGCCCCAAGCCACCACCTCCCCAGGGTCAGCGCCCTGGTTTGTGGCCAGCGGATAGAAGTAGAGCACGTCGCCCTCTGGATCGTATGTCCAGTCCTCGCCGGAGCTGTAATCGCAGCAGACCAGGTGCCGCCATTCCAGCACCACGGCGTCGCCGGCGTTCCATTTGCCGTCGAAGTACCTCCGGTCGTAGCACAGAACGGCGTGGTTGCCCGGGGCGACGATCTCCTGGACGTTGGATTTGTCCGGCGCGAAACAGAGCCCCTTGCCCGTGCTCTCGCTCCACAAAGAGAGGTAGCGAAAGCCGTCGCCGGCCACGTGCCCGGGTCCCAGCTCGCCCACGTGGCGGCAGAAGATCTCGATCCAGCGGCTGTTGGCGTCCTCCGCCGTGGTCTCCCGGTAGATCTCGTTGATGGCGTAGTCGCTGCCGGTGGCCACGTAGGGCGTCTCCGCCGTCACCGTGGGCGCCAGGTTGCTGATCCACAGCGTGTCCAGGTTGCCGTCGTTGGCCTGCGCTGCATCCACCACCGGCGTGCCGGCAAACTCGCCTTTGCCCATCTCGCCGGCGATGGCCGCCAGCGTGCTGCTGGCCGAGGCCGTGCCCTCCTGCGCCAGGTTGCGCCGCCCGAACACGTGCGCCGGGGCGTCGTCGGCTTCCAGGAAGCAGGAGAGGCTGCGCACCTCCACCTGCCACTCGCCGCCCTGGCGGTGGTCGTCGGCAATGCTGGGCAGGGCCTGGATGTAGCCAGCGAACCATACCGTCCAGTCCGTCCAGCCCGTGGCCAGGCACCACAGGCGACGCATACAGAGCAGCATCCGCTCCGGTGCCAGGAGGACGCTGTCGTAGAGCACGCCGCCCACTTTGGCCGTCCAATCAATGATGGCCCGGCTCACGTCCCAGGTGTTGGAGAATTGCACCGGCTTCGTGACCTTGGCCGTGATCTCCATCCACTCCGCGCCGACGCTGTAGGTCTCGTCGGCGACGATGGCCGCTTCGTCCACGTCGTACCGTGGAGCCGTGTACAGCCGCAACTCCACGTCAATGGCCTGGGCCTCGGTTCTCGATTGCTGGTCGGCGGTGATGGTCATTTACGCCAACTCCGTGATGAGCACTTCAAACCCGTTGTATATCACGCAGGTCGTCCACGTCACGCTCCGGTAGGTAGGCCGGTGCAGTATGGCCTTCGTGCTATAGGTCGTCCATCCCGCCGTGCGTGGGTTGTAGGCCTGCACGCTGGTCAGCGCCACCGAGGGCGTGGTGTCGTTGGGGAACAGTCCGTACCAGTAGGCCGCCCCGTCGTCGCTGATCGTCGGCCAGCAGATGCGCAGCCAGGGTTTGCCCACGGTCACAGAATGGCCGTCGCCTCGGATGACGCCGCTGTCCGGGAAATGAATGATGCAGCTCTCCTCGCCCGCCGGCGGCATGGCGCTGGTGTGTGTAGAGGATGGTGATGCCCCGTTAACCTGGAAGGCCATCCTCGCTCCCCCGCACGAATGCCCGTTTGCCAGGCGACAGTTTCCACTCCCCCGGCTCCAGGCCCAGTGTGTCCGCTACCATACTGATAGCCAGGTTGAACTGCGACTTGGCGATGGCCATGTCCTGATCCAGCATCTGCAATCGCTGCCAGGCCGCCGCCGGGATGCTCACGACAGACATCTGTTCTTTGATTTTCTCGCTCACAGTACCCTCCCTCCGTCCACGTAGTTTGTCAATTCGTCCATCAGCATGGCCACCATGTTCTCGGCAAAGGTGCGCATCCCCGGCGACTCGATGGCGCTCTTGGCGAAGCGCTGCGCAAACAGGTCGCCCGCCTGCGCTCCCCCGTTGCCGATGGTGGCAATCCACCCGCCCACGGTCACGTCCGACAAGGGCGGCGAAACGCCCGAGGCGATAGCCGGCACATGCACGTCGGGCATGGCCAGTGATCCACCCATCTGTGCGTCTGCGGCCATGATGTGACCCATGACCTGTTCCATCGCCGGGATCACTTCGGCCATGCCTTCGACCAAGCCCACTCCCAACCCATCGGCCATGCTATAGCCAATTTCGGCAAACACTTTAGACGGCGACTCTATGCCCAGGGCTGTGTGAGCCCAACCCGGCACGATGCGCCGCAAGAAATCCATGATGAAGTCCTTGAGCCCATCCTTGGCGTCCTCGATGCCCTGTTTGATACCCTCGACGATGCCGGCTCCAATGGTCTTGAAGTTGGAAAAGAACTCTTTGACGGCGTT
>JACNHM010000442.1:3440-7179 GCA_014383605.1 Chloroflexota bacterium | reverse complement strand
CAGATGCTGCCGGCCCTCAAGGCGGGAGCCATCGTCCTGGCCGACCGTTACATCTACACCGCCTTCGGACGGGACGTGGCCCGCGGCGTCCATCCCCAGTGGGTGCGCCAGACCTACTCTTTCGCCATACGCCCCACGGTGGCCTTCTACTTCCGTGTGCCCTTGGAAGAATCCCTGGAACGGATCCTGGGCGGCAGGCCGGCGCTGAAGTACTACGAGGCAGGGTTGGACCTGGGCCTCAGCAGCGATCCCTACGAAAGCTACAAACTGTTCCAAGGCCGTATTCTGGACGAATACGAGAAGATGATAGACGAATTTGGGCTGACGGTCGTAGACGCCACGCTGCTGCTGTTGGAACAGCAGGAGCAGGTGCGGGAGATCGTCGAGCCCCACTTGGGTGAAGCTTTGCGCTCCGAACGGCGCGGCTGGCGCGAGGTGCTGTCCGCCGAGAGGTTGCAAGGCCGCTATCTGCAAGAGATGATCACCACAGGAGATCAGCCATGACCGAGATCAACTTCTACGGCTATGACCTGCCCGGCTTCAGGAAGAAGAAACTCCCCGGCAAACTGATCGTCCTGGAGGGCACGGACGGCGTGGGACGCTCGACCCAAATCGCCCTGCTCCGGGAATGGCTGGAGTCGGAAGGCTACGCCACAGCGGCCACCGGACTCAAGCGGGGCAATCTGGCCGGCAAGGGGATCAAGGCGGCCATGCAGGGGCACACGCTGGGCGATACCACCATGAATCTGCTGTACGCCACCGACTTTGCGGACCGCTTGGAACAGGACATCATCCCCGCCCTGCGGGCCGGCTTCGTGGTGCTGACCGACCGCTACATCTACTCCATCATCGCCCGCGCTCAGGCGCGGGGCGTAGACCCGGCCTGGCTGCGCAACATCTTCGGCTTCGCCCTGGTGCCAGACGCCGTCTTCTACCTGCAAGCCGACCTGGCTCACTTGATCCCCCGCGTGGTGAACGTCCGCGGCTTCGACTACTGGGAATCGGGAGTGGATACGCTGACGGGGCGGGATTACTACGACAGCTACGTTCAATACCAAACGCTGCTGCTGGCCCAGTTCGACGCCATGGCCGACGAGTTCGACTTCGTGCGCATTGACACCAACCGCTCCATCCACGAGGTCTTCTGCACGCTGCGCGACGAGATCTGGGAGTCGATCAAGGACATGAAACCGCCCAAGAAGTTGATGAAGGAATTGGAAGCGAAGATGGAGAAGAAGGGCGAGGAGGCCCGGTAGGCAAGGAGCGGACGCAGATTAGCGCCAATCTGCACTGATAGAAGACAAATCTGTGTCATCGGCGTGAATCTGCGTCCCCATAGAGTGGGGGACGTGTCTTGGGCGAGTATGGTCTCATTGATGAGCGCGAGCTAGCGCAACTGGCAGCGGCCTACGGCCAGCCGGAGATGCGGACGATCGAGATGGCGGGCGATGAGTATCTGTACGCCACCCGCCTGTATCGTTCCCAGGATCGGCGCGGCGAGGTGGTGCTGGCCGTCGAGCGGCGGGGACGCGGCGTGCTGCTGCACCACAAAGGCTGGTACGAGCCGGAGGTTTACCGGCTGCTGAGCGGGGGCATCGGCCTTGCTGAGAGTGTGGAAGACACCCTGGCCCGCGAGCTGGAGGAGGAGACGGGGCTGGTCCTGCACACCACCCGCTTCCTCGGCGTGCTCGATTGCCACATTCATTACGCTTCTCAGGAGATCCCGTTCGTTTCCTACGTCTTTCACCTGCCGCGCACCGAGGGCGTGCTGCGGTTGCCTCAGATCGAAGACATCAGCGACTTCCGAGAGGTGCCCATCGCCGATCTGCCCTCTGTCGCCGAGGACTTGCGCCACGTGCCGCCGCCACGCAGCGGATGGGGCCACTGGCGCGCTATCGCCCACGATTTCGTCTATGAGATGCTGGCGTCCAGTTGACGCGTGATCTCAGAATACATAAGGAGGATTCCCATGCCAGGAAGAAAACGATCGCGAGGAAAATGCGGCTTCTGTGGACGAGAAATGACCAAGAGTGGTCTGTCCAAGCACCTGGCGACCTGTGCTCAGCGCCAGGAAGCCATTGGCGCGGCCAACCAAGAATCGGGCCAGGTGACCTACCATTTGCAGGTACAGGATGCCTGGTCTTCCGATTTCTGGCTACACCTGGAGATGAACGGCTCGGCGACGTTGAAGGACCTGGATCGTTACCTGAGAGCCATCTGGCTGGAATGCTGTGGGCATCTGAGCCGCTTCTCCATCGGAGGCGGCTGGGGTGGAAGAGAAATCTCGATGAGCACACGGGCGGAGCGGATATTCAGGCCTGGAATCGAGCTAACCCACATCTACGATTTTGGCACCTCATCGGAGACGACGGTCAAGGTGGTAGGCGTGCGGCAAGGCAAACCGCTGACTCCTCATCCGATTGCTCTGATGGCACGCAACGACCAACCGGAGGCGTACTGCATGGAGTGCGATAAACCGGCCTCGTGGCTGTGCATGGAGTGCGTGTATGAGCTGGAGGAGTCGGGGTTTTTGTGCGATGAGCATGCCGAGGACCATCCGCATGAAAATTACGGCGAGCCCATGCCCTTGGTGAATTCCCCCCGAGTGGGGATGTGTGGGTATTGTGGGCCAGCCGACCCGCCCTACTGAGTCCCCATAGCTTAGTTTCTGGTGCAAAAGTGGGGCAGACTTTCCAGTCTGCCGGTCAAGCAGGCTAGAAAGCCTGCTCCACACGCCGTTTTGCACCGAGAACCAGCTTAGGGCACCGCCAAAGGAGGAACCGTGACATCGCTTCTTGGGCCGGAAAAGGCCGAAGCATACCTGCGGAGATTGTGTCTGGAAATCCCCAGCCGGCGCGTGGGAAGCGCGGGGAACCGGGCAGCGACGGATTTTTTCGCCAGCGTCGTGGCCTCTTTTGGATTCCAGACCGAGTCTCCTGCCTTTGACTGCATGGACTGGACCTGCGAGGGTGTTCACCTCACGGTGGGCGGTGCTCCCTTCGAGGCGTTTGCCAGCCCCTACTCGCTGGGCTGCCAGGTCAACGCGCCACTTGCTGTTGTCTCCACGGATGACGAGTTAGAGGCTGCCGATATCTCCCACAAGATCGTCTTGTTGCGCGGGGATATCGCCAAAGAGCAGTTGATGCCCAAGAACTTCCCGTTCTACAACCCGGACAGGCACCAGCGGATCATCCAACTGCTGGAGACAAAGAAGCCACGGGCCATCATCGCCGCCACTGCACGGGATTGGGAGATGGTGGGCTCCATGTATCCATTTCCCCTCATCGAAGACGGCGATTTCGACATTCCATCCGTCTACATGACCGACGAAGAAGGACATAGGCTGGCCGAGCATGCGGGCAAGGAGATTATCCTGGAAAGCCGGGCCAAGCGCATCCCCGCCAAAGGCTGCAATGTCATTGCCCGCAAAGGCGCCGATCCCCATCGCCGAGTTGTGCTTTTCGCCCACATTGACGCCAGAATGGGCACGCCTGGCGCGTCGGATAACGCCAGCGGGGTTGTCGTGCTGCTCCTGCTGGCAGAGCTGTTGGCGGATTATTGCGGTCATCTCGCTATCGAAATGGTGGCCATGAACGGTGAAGATTACTACTGCAATCCGGGCGAGCAACAGTATCTGCGTATCAATGCCGGCAGGTTTGACGAGATCGTTCTCGGAATCAATCTGGATGACATTGGCTATGTTCGAGGGAACACCGCCTATTCACTGTACGATTGCCCC
>JACNHM010000442.1:0-3010 GCA_014383605.1 Chloroflexota bacterium | reverse complement strand
GGGGGGCGTTTTGTGATGCCGACAGACCCTTCTTGTGTGGGATAGTGAAAGGAGCCCCAGGTGAATCTCACGTTCGAGAAAGCGACAGAGGCTGATATCCCTGAGCTCACCAGGGTCATGACCCGATCCTTCGACGATGATGCCCAGAAACACCTCGGTGTGGAAAAGGGAGGGCCGGAAGGATACGACAACGGCGAGTTCTTCCGGAAGTGGCTCCTGCCCTACGAGCAAAGCATCGGCTACAAGATCCTGTCGGAAGGCAAGGTGATTGGCGGGCTGATCGTTTGGGTGCTCGAGCACCACCGCAATCACCTGGGCACCATCTTTGTCGCTCCCGACTACCAGGATCGGGGAGTCGGCACGCGTGCCTGGCAGTTTGTCGAAGAGACCTATGCGGACAGCAAGAGTTGGACGCTGGAGACGCCCAGTTGGGCAGCCAAGAACCACCACTTCTACGAGCAGAAATGCGGGTTCAAGAAGATCAAGGAGAAAGAAGAAGAGGAGATTCCAGGGGAAGTATCCTTTGTCTATCAGAAGGTGATCGGTTAGAGCCAGGAGGACACCATGGGCCGGTTTGTGATGCTGACGGGGCCTTCTTGCGTGGGCAAGGGGCCGCTGCACAAGGCGCTGCAGCGATTCTACCCTGAGCTGGAGCGGAGGCTGGAGAAGCTGATCCTGTTCAACAGCCGGGCGCCGCGGGCGGGCGAACAAGACGGCGTGGACTATCACTTCCGCCCCCGCCAGGAGATCGAAGCGCTTCGTGATCAGGAAGGGTACATCGTCCTGGACGTGCGCGGCGATCTGCAGGGTCTGGACGTGGCGAATCTGCGTGACATTCTGAGCGGCGACAAGGACGCTTTCTTCGAGGGCAACCCCTTCGTGCCCCTGGAGGCCCTCCGATCCCCACTGCTGGCCGACGTGCCCAAGCTCAGCGTCTTCCTCTCCCCTCTGTCCAGGGACGAAATCCTCTATCTGAAAGACTCCACCCGGCGGGTCGCGCTGCCGGACTTCGTGACCGACGTGCAGCGGCGCAAGCTGCTGCGCCGCACACGTAAGCAGAAGACCATCCTCTCCCTGAAAGACCTGGAAAACATCGAGCGGCGGGCCGGCAGCGCCTACCGGGAGATGCAATTGGCTCATCACTTCGACGTCGTGATCTCCACGCACGATGGGGAGGGCCACGAGAACTGGGACGCTTTCTATTATCCCATCGGCGATGCGCGGCGGGCGCTGCTGGCCTTCGCCGCCATTCTCCGTGGGGAGGAAACACCGTATGCGGAGAAGTGGGAGCCGGATTTGTTGACGTGAAACGTGATGCGTGATCGGTGATGAGTGATTCACGCATCACGTTTCACGAATCACTTGTGTGTTTGAGGACAGTCATTGATGGAGCAAACACTGACAACCGCGGAGCGGGCGATACTGAATCGGATCGCCAGCGAGGGCAGGGTGACGCACATGCGGCGGGCGCGGCTGTTGCTGCTGCGGGATCAGGAGATCCCCGTCCGGGCCATTGCCTCCCAGGTGAATCTGTCCAGGACGCGGGTCTACCACTGGCTGAACGCCTTCCAAGAAAAGCGGATGGGCGTCTTCCCGCCCGACCTGCTGGCGGCAGCCGCGCAGGCCGGCCCGCTTCCAGCGGAAGAGACCGCCGCCGCGCCCGTCGAGGTCGAACCACGGCGGCAGAAGGCCCCTGGCATCCTGCCCGGCGACCCCATGAGCGAGGCCGGGCGCAAGGTACTGCGCTTCCACTTCGAGCGCATGCTGCAGCATGACCCGGGCACGCGGCGGGGCAAGGACATCGAGGAACTGCACGACATGCGCGTGGCCACCCGCCGCATGCGCGCCGCCTTCGGCGTCTTCGCCCCCTACTTCGACCCCGACGTGCTGCGGCCTTTCCTCAAGGGACTGCGGCGCACCGGCCGCGCCCTGGGCCGCGTGCGCGACCTCGACGTCTTCATGGAAAAGGCGCAGCGCTACCTGGCCGAGCAGCCGGAGGAGGAGCGTCCCGACCTCGGCCCGCTGCTGGCGGAGTGGCAGGAACAGCGCGCGGCGGCGCGGGAGCAGATGCTGGCCTTCCTGGACGGTAAACACTATCAGCGTTTCGTGCCGGAGTTCGGCGACTTCCTGCACACGGAAGGGGCCGGCGCGCTGCCGCCGCCCAAGGATCGCCCCACGCCCCAGCAGGTATATCAGGCCGCGCCGATTCTCATCTACAGCCGCTACGACGTGGTGCGCGGCTACGAATCGGTGATCGGCCATGCGCCGCTGGAGACGCTGCACGCCCTGCGCATTGACTGCAAGCGCTGGCGCTACACCCTGGAGTTCTTCCAGGAGGTGTTGGGTCCCGAGGCCAAAGATGTGATCAAGGAGGTGGTGACCGTCCAGGATCACCTGGGCCATCTGAATGACGCCGACGTGGCCACGCGCCTGCTGATCGGGTTCCTGGAGCAGTGGAGCAGACAGGCGGGGCGGGAACGGGTCAACATCAGCGGGGTGGCCCGCTATCTGGTGGCCAAGCAGGACGAGCTACATGGTCTGCTCGATTCGTTCCCCGAGGTCTGGCAGCATTTCAACCGCCCCGAGACGCGCCGGCAACTGGCGCTAGCGGTCTCAACGCTGTGAGGCGTGAGGCGTGAAACGTAAAACGTGAAACGTAAAACGTGAGAGGAGATTCTCGGATGCTGGAGAAAATAGATCTCACTAAGAAACTGAGCAAGAAGGAATACAAGGCACAACTGCCCAAGCTGCAGCGCCGGCTGTACGATCTGGAGACGGCGGCCTGGAAGGCCGGCGTGCCCAGCAGCATCATTTTCGAGGGCTGGGACGCCGCCGGCAAGGGCACGACCATCTCCACCTTGACCCAGCGCCTCGACCCCCGCGGCTTCAAGCTCTACCCCCTCCGCGGGGCCCGCACCTACGAGAAGATGCGGCCCTGGCTGTGGCGCTTCTGGCTGAAGCTGCCCAACTACGGCGAGATGGCCATCTTCGACCGCAGTTGGTACGGCCG